>DUUE01000263.1 GCA_012841735.1 Bacillota bacterium
CAGCCAGCGGCGGGAATTTCTCCAGGAGTGTTGCGCCCCGGAAAGCATGATCCTGTGCATGGGGCGGTTCCGATTCCACCAGTTCGTGCCTTTCATCATAGGAGAGGGCGCCCACATCATGCAGTAATCCGGCAAGCATCAGGTTTTTCAGCTGGTCATGCGTCAGCCCTATCTGCCGGCCAATGTGGTAAGAAAGGTAGGCAACCTGCTGGTGGTGGTTCCCCAGTTCGGGACTGACCAAATCGCAGGCATTGGTCAGGGAGCTGATAAGTTCATACATATTGACTAACCTGCGGTTAACACTGTTCATTGCTGTATCTCCTTTCCCGGCATTTTTCCTGTTATGTTACCACATGCCGTTGCATTTGCCTGATACAGGCAGGATATAAAAAATTCTACAAAAAACGTCAATAATCCTTTCTTTTCAACAGCAGTTACTGTTTTTAAAATAGCCGGCCCGCCAGACTTAATGTCCAAACTGCAAAACGCATGCTGTTAAGATTGTTTTGGCAACCATTGAGATAAAATTCTGACAACGTGAAGGAATTTATCAAACTTTAGAGAATTTAGAATTTTAGCATATTGTCCCCGGTAAACATTTTTAAATTTTACGTAAGGATTCAGTAATCGTCCCGCCTGTGTTATGATTAAGCAGGGACAAAGCGTCAACCTATAAGCTTCAGCGTCAAAAGGATTTGAATATTCCGAAAGTAACAGCGTTACCGCCGCAACTCACAGGCAAGAATTTATTTTTATTACATAAATTTGTGTGAGGGGGGATGTCCCGGCGGAGTTGCGCAGAGGGATTTGGGACCTGCCAATTGTTCAGGACGTTTAATGTGTGCGTTGCTATCCGTAAGGACAGAAAATCTGTATTAGGGGGCCTGAAATGCTTTCGTATATTGCACGCCGCTTGTTATGGGGCCTGGTAATTATCTGGCTCGTAACGCTGATTGTTTTCTTCGCCATACGTTTGCTGCCCGGAGATCCGTTACTAATTTTCATAGCCCAGAGCCAGGACTTGGGGCAGATGACCCAGGAACAGCTTTATGCACTGCGTGAACAATACGGGCTGAACGACCCTATTATAGTGCAGTATGTCAACTGGGTTGCTGATCTCATGCGTGGTGACCTGGGGTTGTCAATTACCTATCGGGAAAATGTGGGAGAATTGATGCTGGAGCGTCTCCCGGTTACGCTCCACCTCGGGCTGACGGGATTTTTCATCAGCCTCACCCTTGGCACACTGGCGGGCCTGATAGCAGCCCTGCGACGCGGTACCTGGATTGATACCCTTGTCACAGTAGTTTCGTATACAGGTATTGCCATCCCGGTCTTCTGGCTGGGATACCTGCTGATCTTATTTTTCGGGTTAAAACTGGGCTGGCTGCCCATTGCCGGCTATACTTCTCCCTTTGATGATTTTTGGCTTAGCACGAAGCAACTGGTCATGCCCGTTTTCTGCATGTGCCTCCCGGGTATTGCCGGGATGGCCCGTCAGATGCGCTCCAGCGTGCTGGAAGTGTCCAAACAGGATTATGTCCGGACTGCATGGTCCAAAGGCCTGACGGAAAAGGCCGTTGTGGTCAGGCATATTCTGAAAAACAGCCTGATTCCCATTATTACTCTGCTGGGGATGAGTATTGGCGGGATTTTCGGCGGTTCCGTGCTGGTGGAAAATATTTTTGCCATCCCGGGAATGGGCAGGCTGCTGGTGCAGAGTATTTTGGGCCAGGATTATGTAATTATTCAGGCCAGCACTTTAATTATGGCGTTGATTATCATTTTATCCAATCTTTTTGTCGATATTTCATACGGATGGTTTGATCCGCGTATCCGGTATGACTAGGAGGTGGGAATATGCCTGAAACTGTAGCAACTGTAGAATTGGCATCGGCAGTGGCGCCGCGGACAAGCGAATGGAAAAGATTTTTACGGGTGTTTTTACAAAGAAAAGTTGTGTGGTTTGCCCTTTTCATTATTGCTCTGCTGTTTTTTACAGCCATCTTTGCCCCCTGGCTTGCGCCGTATGATCCGAATCAGCAAAACTTTGCCCATTCCATGGCACCTCCCAGTCGCGAGCACCTGCTCGGGACTGACAGGCTGGGCATTGATACATTCAGCCGTCTGATCTGGGGGGCAAGAACCTGCCTGATTATCGGCCTTGCCACGACTTTCTCCTCTGCGGCAGTCGGCACAATCCTGGGATTGCTTGCCGGCTATATGGGAGGATGGGTGAATACGGTCATCATGCGCTTTATGGACGCACTGATGGGTTTCCCCATGATTGTGCTGGCGCTGCTTCTGGCGGGAGTACTTGGCAGCGGAATGATAAACCTTATTATCGCCCTGACAGTGGCTTCCGTTCCCGGCTATACGAGGCTGATGTGCGGCATGACGCTCACTGTCAAAGAAAATGATTATATTCTGGCGCAGAGAGCCATCGGTTCAAGCAGCTTCCGCACTCTCGCCAAGCATATTTTCCCCAACGCATTGCAGCCGATGATCGTGATGGTTACCACCGCCCTTGGTGGTATTATCCTGGCGGAAGCGGGTCTCAGCTTCCTCGGCGTCGGTATTACAGCTCCCGATGTGGCCTGGGGCAGTATGGTGGCCGTCGGTTACCAGTTTCTGAAAACAAATCCCATTCTGTCCATGGCTCCGGGGATTGCAGTTATGCTCGTAGTGTTTTCTTTCAACATTGTGGGGGACGGCTTGCGTGATGCTTTGGACCCCAGGCTGAGAGGAACATTGTAGCGTCATGACAAGGAGAGAGGGAGTATAGTATGGGACGATTGCTGGAAGTCAGAGACTTAAGAACGTATTTCAAAACGGATGACGGTCTGGTAAAAGCTGTGGACGGGGTCTCCTTCTACATTGATGAACAGGAAATTGTCGGGGTGGTGGGAGAGTCCGGCTGCGGGAAGTCTGTCACTCAGTTATCCGTCATGCAGCTGATTGCAAATCCGGGGAAAATTGTGGGCGGAGAAGTGATTTTTGAGGGGGAAGACATTCTCAAATATAAACAGCACGGAGAAGAAATGCGTGCCATCAGGGGCGGGAAAATCGCCATGATCTTCCAGGAGCCCATGACTTCACTGAACCCGGTGCTGACGCTGAACCAACAGCTGTCGGAATCATTGATGCTGCACCTGAAAATGAACAAAGAGGATGCCCGTAAACGCGCCATCGAACTGCTCGGACTTGTCGGCATACCCAGCCCGGAAACCAGAATTGATGATTATCCACACCAGTTCTCCGGCGGGATGCGTCAAAGAGTGATGATTGCCATGGGCCTGTCCTGTAATCCGAAAATTCTGATTGCTGACGAACCAACAACTGCGCTGGATGTTACCACACAGGCACAGCTGCTTGAACTGATGACAGAAATGGTGGAACGCTTTAAAAGTTCACTGGTAATCGTAACGCACAATCTTGGTGTGGTGGCCCGTTATGCCAAACGCATTTATATTATGTATGCCGGGAAAATCGTGGAAGAGGGCACTTGCAAGGAGATTTTCAAACGGCCCCGCCATCCTTATACCATCGGTTTGCTGAACAGTGTGCCCCGTCTGGATGTGGAAGGCGAGAGGCTTGTTCCCATTGAAGGACTGCCGCCAAACCTGACAAACATGCCGGATCAATGTGCCTTCCTGCCCCGCTGCCCTTATAAAACAGAAAAATGTCGCACCAGCCCCATGCCTGAATTACGGGACGTTACGGGAGAAGGACATAAAATTCGTTGTTATGTCGACATTGCGGAGGTGGACAATGTCACAGCCAAATGAAAACATACTGAAGGTAAACGATCTGAAAATGTATTTTCCGGTAACCCGCGGGTTGCTGAAAAAAAAGGTCGCCGAAATCAAAGCAGTTGACGGTGTATCGTTTGAGTTAAAAAGAGGGGAAACGCTGGGACTGGTGGGCGAGTCCGGCTGCGGGAAGACTACTGTGGGGCGCTGTATCAGCCGCCTTTACCAGCCGACAGGTGGCGAAATTATCTTTGAAGGTGAAGATATCGCCACCCTGCCCGAAAAGAACCTGAAAAGGGTAAGGCGCAATGTGTCCATGATCTTCCAGGACCCCTACAGTTCACTTGACCCCCGCCAAAGTGCGGGCAGCATTGTGGGCGAACCGTTGATTGTGCACAAAATCGCGAAAGACAGGGAAGATTATCACCGCAGGGTGGAAAAGCTGTTTCAGATAGTGGGCCTGGACCCCGCCCTGATGAACCGTTATCCCCACGAATTTTCCGGGGGCCAGCGGCAGCGGATCGGCATTGCCCGTTCACTGGCCTGCAATCCCAGCCTTATTATTTGTGATGAGCCTGTCTCGGCGCTGGACGTATCCATTCAGGCCCAGATTATTAACCTTTTGATGGACCTGAAAGAAGAAGGGGATACGCAGCTGACCTATATCTTTATTGCCCATGACTTGTCGGTGGTAAAGCATATCAGTGACCGGATCGCCGTCATGTACCTGGGGCGGATAGTGGAACTGACCACTCCGAAAGAACTGTATGAAAATCCCCTGCACCCCTATACCCAGGCTTTGCTGTCGGCTGTTCCGGTGCCGGATCCGGAAATCGAGGAGAAGCGGGAGCGGATTATCCTGGAAGGGGAAGTGCCAAGCCCCATGAACCCGCCCAGCGGCTGCGCCCTGCACCAGCGCTGCCCCATTGCCATACCTGAATGCAGTAAAGTTGTACCTCCGCTGCGCGACTGCGGCGGCGACCACCAGGTTGCCTGCATACGGGTCTAACAGGAAAAATGAAAACGGCAACGCAGGCGTTTTTTGCACATTTTAACCCCTATGCAACAAAGGCAGCTTGTTGCATAGGGGTTTTTCCATCATGCTCAGATTAACACATTGCAGCACTTTCGTTTTCAGTGTACTCTTATTGTAGGAAGTTTTATCCGCTGCTGTGCAGGCGGAGAAAAGCAGGGGAGGAGTGTTGTTTTGCAACTAACAGGGAAAGTGGCCATTATTACAGGTTCGGCACGCGGCTTGGGCAAAGCCATGGCGCTGAAACTGGCGTCCGCAGGCGCCAAAGTTGCGGTTTGTGACCTCAATTATGAAGGTTGTGTTGCCGTCAAAGAGGAGATAGAAGCTGCCGGCGGCACGGCGCTGGCAGTGCGCTGCGACGTTTCCAAAAGGGAAGATGTTGTTTCCCTGGTAGAACAAACTGTGGATGCATTCGGCCAGATTGATATTCTTGTCAACAATGCCGGTATAACCCGGGATGCCCAGATAATTAAAATGACGGACGAACAATGGGACGAGGTCCTGAATATTAACCTGAAATCAATGTTTATCTGCACCCAGGAAGTTATTAAACATATGATTCCGCGCAATTACGGGCGGATTGTCAATATCACGTCTGTATCCGGCCTGGAAGGCAACTTCGGCCAGGCAAACTACTCCGCCGCCAAGGCGGGGATTATCGGCCTGACGAAAACTTTAAGCAAGGAACTGGGAAGGAAAGGCATTACTGTCAATGCGGTGGCACCCGGCTTCATGCAGACAGAAATGACCGACACAATCCCGGAAAAAATTAAAGAACAGCTTTTGACACGCATCCCCTTGCGCCGCGCCGGCGACCCGGTAGAAGTGGCGGAGGCGGTACTGTTCCTTGCATCCGATGCCTCATCTTATATTACCGGACATACCCTGAATGTCAACGGGGGTCTATACGTCTGACAAAAGGAGCAAAAGATGAAGAAACCGACCGGAAGAGTTTACGATATTCAGCGTTTCTCCGTGCATGACGGGCCGGGAATCAGGACAGAAGTTTTTTTAAGCGGTTGCCCCCTGTCATGCCTGTGGTGCCACAGCCCGGAATCACAGTATTATGAGCCGAAAGTTGCCTGGTTTGCAACCCGCTGTATCGGCACAGAAGTCTGCGGACAGTGCATAACAGCCTGCCCGCAGCAGGCCATTGCTCTGGGTGAACGGGTCACCTCTCCGGCGGAAAAAAAGGAAATTCAGCTTATTCAGATCGACCGCACTCTTTGCGACGACTGCGGGCTGTGTGTTGCGGCCTGTCCCGCCAGGGCACTGTGCCTGACCACAACGGAGATGACGCTTGACGAAGTGATGGCTGCAATTGAAAAGGACAGGGCTTATTACGAAAAATCAGGCGGCGGGGTGACAATTTCCGGCGGAGAGCCCATGGTACAACATGAATTTACCCTGGCGCTGCTCACAGCATGCAAGGAAGCGGCGCTGCATACCTGCCTGGACACAACGGGGTTCGCCAAATTTGAACTGTATGAGAAAGTCCTGCCCTTTGTGGATCTTTTCCTCTACGATCTGAAGCATATGGACACGAAGCGCTCGCAAAGGCTGACCGGTGTCCCCAATGAACTGATCCTGGCAAATGCAAGGAAACTGGCTGCCGCCGGCGCAAGGCTGCAAATCAGGATGCCAATTATCCCCAGGCTGAATGATACGGAAGAAAACCTGCAGGCAACCGCCACTTTCTGCCGTGAACTGGGCCAGGCGGTACACCTGGTGCAGATTCTGCCCTACCACCGCCTGGGAGCGGTAAAATATGACCGCATCGGCAGAAAGTATAAACTGGTTAATGTGAAGGCCCCTCCTGACGAACGGATGGAGGAAATAAAAGACCTGCTTGTGAGCTATGGGCTGAAAGTTAAAATTCATTAAAAGAAAAGGAGGAAAGAAGCATGTCAAAAGTATTACGGATTAACACCCGGACAAGGACAGTGACGGAGGAAGCTTTTAAGGACGAATACCGTCGCCTGGGCAACCGCGGCCTGACGGCAAAGTTTCTTCTGGATGAGGTTGACCCGCTGTGTGACCCGCTGGGCCCCGGCAATAAACTTGTGCTCTGCACCAGTGTATTTGCCGGCACAGGTTTGTCAACGTCCTACAGAGTGTCTTTTGGGGCCAAGAGCCCGCTGACGGGTGGTATTAAGGAATCCAACGTGGGCGGCGGCATGGGGTATTACTTGAGCCGGCATGACATCAGGATGATAATTTTGGAAGACAAGCCGGAAGACGACAAGTGGCATTATGTCAGGGTAGCGGCGGACGGAAGTGTGGAACTGGTACCTGCTGATGAGCTGCGCGGTCTGAACAATTATGCCGTGGTGGAAAAACTGCAGGAAAAACACGGCAAAGAAAGCGGTCTGGCAACACTGGGCATCCCCGGTGAGCAGCAGTATAATGTGGCCGGTATTATGGTAGCCGACCATTTTACGGGTAAACCCACCCGTGCCGCCGGGCGCGGCGGTTTGGGCGCCGTCATGGGGTCCAAGCAGATCAAGGCCATTGTGGTGGAAAAAGCTGCACACAAA
>DUUE01000376.1 GCA_012841735.1 Bacillota bacterium
ACAATCAGACCAAACATACGCATCCTGTAAGGTTCGTTTTTTTGCGGAAGTTTATTTGCCCAGCAGGGAAAGCAGAATGCCGGCGGCAACGGCTGAACCGATTACTCCGGCCACATTGGGGCCCATGGCATGCATTAAAAGATAATTATTGGGGTTTGCCTTTTGGCCTTCCGCCTGGGATACACGCGCCGCCATGGGAACGGCGGAGACGCCGGCCGAGCCTATCAGCGGGTTAACTTTCCCCCCGCTTAAACGATACATCAGTTTGCCCATCAACACGCCGCCTGCAGTACCGAAGGCAAAGGCAACCAGGCCAAGGGCAATAATAAAAAGTGTGCGGGGCATGAGAAAGTTTTCCGCGCTGGCGGAAGCACCGACGGCTGTGCCCAAGAGGATCACAACAATATTGTTTAATTCGTTGGCTGCAGTTTTGCTTAAGCGGTCCGTCAGGCCGCACTCCCGCAGCAGGTTGCCGAGCATGAGCATCCCCAGCAGGGGAACGGCCGCCGGGACGACCAGACCGGTAATGATGACAACCACAATGGGGAAAAGGATTTTTTCCAGTTTGGATACGGGCCGCAACTGCTCCATGACAACTTCCCTTTCGGCTTTTGTTGTCAGGGCACGCATAATGGGAGGCTGGATCATAGGCACAAGAGCCATATAGGAATAAGCGGCAATGGCAATTGATGAAAGCAGCTCCGGCGCCAGGATGGAGGCAACGTAAATGGCCGTGGGGCCGTCCGCTCCCCCGATAATGCCTATGGCTCCCGCCTGCGTCGGGGTAAAGCCAAGCAAAATTGCCCCGATCAAAGTCAGGAAAATGCCGAGCTGTGCCGCCGCTCCCAAAAGGAGCGTTTTCGGGTTGGCAATGAGCGGACCGAAATCAGTCATGGCACCGATACCCAGAAAGATCAGGGGAGGGAAAATGCCCAGTTTTATCCCCTGGTAAAAATAATAAATAAGGCCGCCTGAAGCTGTCATTTCGCCGGCAGCATTATAAACCGGGTCGCTCATTACACCGCCCAGCGGCAGGTTGGCCAGCAGCATACCGAAACTGATGGGGATCAAGAGTAAAGGCTCATATTTTTTAAAGATGCCCAGGTAAAGCAGCCCACAGGCAATCACAATCATCAGTGCGTGCTGCCAGTCCAGGGCGTAAAAGCCGGTTGATTCAAGAAAAACGACCAGTTTGTCCAGCATTGGCTGCCCTCCTATTCGATGACAACCATGATATCACCCGTATTCACTGTTGTTCCCGGGCCGACCAAAATCTCCCTGACTGTACCGGAAACAGGTGCACTGATTTCATTCTCCATTTTCATCGCCTCCAGGACAAGAAGGACATCTCCGGCTTTCACTTTCTGCCCCACACCGGTTTCCACCCTCAGGACAACACCCGGCATAGGTGCATTCACTTGCGTCCCCCCGGCAGGGATTTGCTGCTCACCGGCAGCGGCAGGCGCCTTTTCCTCTTTGGGGGCAGTCCGGCTGACTTGAGCCGCATCTGCTCCGGCAGCCTGCTCCTCCCCGGCTGCGGCCGGCTGGCCTGTTGCTGCGGTGTTTATTTCTTCCACCACAACATCATATGTTTTGCCGTTGACAGTAACACGAAATTGTTTCATATTTTTCTCCCCCTTCGTAGCAAAGCAAGTTCACGGCTTTTATTCAGCAAATTTTTTCTTCCCGCCGTAATCCATGCAGAACCGGCCGCCCCTGTTTGCGGTTTGACGGAGACAAGTGAGAATGAGAGCGGTGAGCGGCCAAGAAAGGCCGAGACTGCCGCGGTAATGACGGCAATGATTTCGTCCGGGCCCGCCTCCTCTTCTATGCTGAGCCCGACCTGTGGCGCTTCTCCATCTTCAGCTGAATGACAGGAGGTTACCCGTGCCACGGCTTTACCAAAACAGAGCAGCACCAGGTATAAAAAACAGAGGGTCAGCATAACTACAGACAGACCAATTACGAGAACTTCCAGTGACAGTACAATATTGTCCATAAATACCTCCTGGCAGCAAAAGGATAAATTTTTCCCTTATTTTCACCACCTTTGTTATTTTTCCATTGTATCACAGTAAAGGTGTTTCTGAAAAGTCTTAAATTCATTTTACGTTATTTTATGTAAATTGTTTACTTTTGCAGTTCCCCCGCAAAAGCGGCAAAGTCTCCTGCCTGCAAACCCTTTGTCCCCAGAGTGCGTGTGCTTCCCGCCTCTGTTCCGTGATAATCGGAACCGCCCGTGATGAGCAGGTTATGCTTCCGGGCAAGACGCACATAATGCTCCTCCGCGTCGTGAGAATGGTCCGGATGGTAAACCTCAAGACCCCGCAGCCCCCAGGATAAAAAGAGTGCAAGCAGGCCGTCGTCTCCCACCAGGCCGGGATGAGCCCAGACAGCAAAGCCGCCGGCTTCCCCCAGTACAGCAATGGCTTCCCTGGGTGTCAGTTTATACCGCCTGACATAAGCCGGTTTTCCCGGCTCCAGCAGGGCGGCAAAAACAGCCTTTACCGTAGGGAAATAACCTTTTTCCACCAAAACGCGTGCCACATGGGGACGGTTTGGCGCAGCGCCCCGGGCCTGCCGCAGCACATCGTCCCCGGTTATGCTGTAGCCAAGCTGCCGCAGTTTTTGCACCATTTTTTCCATCCGCAGGCTGCGGCCGGCATTGATTTTCCAGCATAAAGCCTGCAGTTTGTCATAAGTGTAATCAAAACCATACCCGAGAATATGGATTTCTTTTTCCCGGTACTCCGTGCTGAATTCAATGCCGGGAATGACAGAAATGCCATATTGCCCCCCAGCATTTAAGGCCGCTTCCAGGCCGCCGGTGGTGTCGTGGTCGCAAACTGCCACTGCCTGTAATTTGTTTTCAACAGCCAGACGGACAACCTCTTCCGGTGCCAGCAGGCCGTCGCTTGCCGTGGTATGTACATGCAGATCGGCCACAATCATCATAATACTTCCTCCTGTAACAGATTGCTGCGCACAAGCTTTAATACATTTCCCCCCAGAATGGCCTGCACCTCTGTCGGGGAAAAGCCCCTCCGCTGCAAGCCTTCCACCAGCACCGGCAGGCATGTTACATCGGGCAATTCAGGCAGGACAGTTTCAATGCCGTCAAAATCACTGCCTAAAGCCAGTATTTCCACCCCGGCCACTTCCGCCACGTGGCAAAAATGGTCCAGCAGATGTTCCAGGGTTGCGGTATTGTTTTGCGCAATAAAACCCGGGTAAAAAGACATGCCCATCACGCCGCCCTGTTCACGCAGTGCCCGCAACTGTTCATCATCCAGGTTGCGCGGATGCGCACACAAAGCTTTTGCATTGGCATGGGAAACAAAAACAGGTTTTTCCGCGGTCTCCAGCAGGTCATAAAAACTGCGTGGTGCCAGGTGGGCGGCATCCACAACTATGCCGAGCCGGTGCAGAGACCTGACCAAAATTTTCCCTGCTTTTGTCAGTCCCCCCGCCGCCCGGCCCACCCCCACACCGTCAGCCAGACCGTTGCGCTGATTCCAGGTCAGCCCCACACAGCGCAAACCCAACCGGTAAAACACTTCTACAATTTCTGTACCGCCTTCCAGTGGCTCCCCGCCTTCCAAAGCCATCAAGGCGGCAATTTTCGGCCACTGCAGGCATTCTTCCAGGTCTTTTATTGTTTTAACCAGGACAATCTCTTCCCGGTGTTTATTAATTTCACGCAGGAGGTGCCCCGCCAGCTGCAGTGCACGTTGCAATGCCTGGTACGGTTTGTACTCCGGTTCAATAAAAAGGGCAAAAAACTGCAGTTTTACGCCTCCTTCACGCAGGCGGCACAGGTCAAGGTGCCCTTTTGTGTTACGGCGTCCGAACTGATAGTCCTCCCGGGCAAATAAATGTACAGTATCGCAATGGCCGTCCGCGATGAAAAAACTGCCGTCTGCCGGATGCATCCTTCCTGATAGCCTCCCTCTTTTTTGCTACATTATTTTTTCTGCCTTCCCGGATTTATTCCTGTATAAACCTTCTTTTTGTTATTCTTTCTTTTTGCCAAAGTCACGGAGTCCACTGTTCTCCTGTAGCCTGCAAAAAAAACACCCTTACCGGGTGTCTGATTCTTTAGTAATGAAAAATTATGCCTAGCGGGGCTGAACAAGCAGCTTAATAGCAGTACGTTCTTCGCCCTCAATAATAATGTCAGTGAATGCGGGGATGCAGATCAGATCCATGCCGCTGGGAGCAACAAAACCTCTTGCGATAGCCACTGCTTTTATCGCTTGATTTAGTGCGCCGGCTCCGATGGCTTGTATTTCTGCACCGCCTCTCTCTCTTAATACGCCTGCCAATGCTCCTGCCACAGAATTCGGATTGGACTTTGCTGAAACTTTTAATACTTCCATCACTGTACCTCCTAGTTTTTTTGATTATTCAGATAACTTTTAATATTTAATTCAGCATTTTTGCGTAAATTCCTTCCTAATTTCAGAAATTTTATTATAACTCATGGAAATCACTTATCCTGGTAATGTTTTTTGCCAGGCCGGTTGCTTTGTCCAGTTCCAGGCAGACGGCATTAAACTGTACCTGGCCGGCAGCCACGGTGAAGCGCTGCGGCATTTGCGTCAGAAACCTGCGCAGCACAATTTCCGGGTCTATTCCCAGGACCGATTCCCGCGGGCCGGTCATGCCCACATCAGTGATATAGGCGGTACCGCCGGCCAGGATTCTTTCGTCGGCTGTCTGGACATGGGTATGAGTTCCCACAACAGCCGACACCCGGCCGTCCAGAAAACGGCCCATGGCAATTTTCTCCGAGGTGGCCTCGGCGTGGAAATCAACCAGTATCAGATTGGTTTCTTTGCTGATCTCTTCCACAGCGTTTGCCACTGTCCTGAACGGGCACTCCAGTGTATTCATAAATATGCGGCCGCAGGCGTTGACAATACCAATTTTTCCGCCGGGACTGTCAAATACGGCATACCCCCTGCCCGGTGTACCCGGGGGGTAATTTACGGGGCGAACAATACGCGGCTCCCGTGTAATATACTCCAGGGCTTCTTTTTTGTCCCAGACATGATTGCCCATGGTAAGCACATCAACGCCATATCCAAATACTTCCACTGCTGTTTTTTCGTTAAATCCCACGCCTGCCGCCAGGTTCTCACCGTTGGCAACAGTAAAATCAATTTGATAATTTTTTTTGATTTGCGGCAGCATATCACGCAGGCAATGCCTGCCGGGCCTGCCCACCACATCACCAATCATTAAAATGCGCATCTTTGTCTCACCCTAAACTCACATTATAAAAAGTGTACCATATTTTTCCGCAAACTATACATAAAAAAGCGTGTCACTCTTCCTGACACGCCTGACAGCGGAAAAAGGCCGATGCGGCAGGATTACTTGTTATAAACAAGAACTTTGCCCGCGTCACGGAAAGCAAGCAAATTTTCCTTATTTGTCGCGACACCGTGATTTAACAAATAGGCAATTATTTCTTCCTGCCGCAGCATCTCTTCATCATAAAAAGCATCCAGTGTTTCGGCGTCACGAACTATTTTTCTGGAGAAAGCCCGGCAAACAAGGCCGCACAGCAGGGAAATGCCTTCCAGGGAAAGTGTTTCCGTGCTTGCCTTAATACCCAAAATTGACAGTTTGCCGGCAGACTGTAATACCACCTTAAACTGCAGTTTCTCACTGCTTAAGTCGGCATATGCGGCAAAAGACTCTTTTAAAAGAGCCTTAAACCCCGCCAGTTCTTCCTTTGTGGGCCTGCCGGCCAGCAAAAAATTAAAAAGGATTTGCTCCTGCGGTTTGTCAAAACGGATGGACATTATTTCCGGGAAACGCATCAGCAGAGAAACCAGCAAATTGGTGGCATATGTATCCTGCTTCTGCCTGTGGTGCAGCTGTGACAATTTTCTTCCTCCGGTAAACTATGATTGCTTAATTCCCATACATTCAATAATCATAGCAGGAAATCCTGCCTGCCGGCATTTTTCAGCCAAGCATTTTTTTTCACATCACCCTTGTTTTGTTAATACAGGGGTAAAATAAAAGGAGCGTTCTGCACGCTCCCTTTTGCGGATTATTTTGCATAATCAACTGCTCTTGTTTCCCTGATAACAGTAACTTTAATCTGTCCGGGATATTCCAGCCCCTCTTCAATCCGCTTGACGATTTCCCTGGCCATGGTGACGCTGGCCAAGTCATCGATTTTTTCCGGTTTCACCATAATACGGATTTCACGGCCTGCCTGAATGGCATAGGCCTTTTCCACGCCTTCAAAGGAATCGGCAATTTCCTCCAGTTTCTCAAGCCGCTTAATGTATGCTTCCAGCGTTTCACGCCGTGCACCGGGACGCGCTGCAGAAATCGCATCTGCAGCCTGCACTAAAACTGCTTCCAGTGTCAGGAAATCTTCGTCCCCATGGTGTGCGGCAATGGCATTGACAATTTCCCGTGATTCTTTGTATTTACGTGCCAGATCGGCACCGATGGCAACATGGGGGCCCTCAACTTCATGATCCACAGCTTTGCCGATATCGTGCAGCAGACCCGCTCTTTTGGCAAACTGAACGTCCAGTCCCAGTTCAGCCGCCATGGCGCCGGCCAGATGGGCGACTTCGATGGAATGTTTCAGCACATTCTGGCCATAACTTGTACGGAAACTGAGACGCCCCAGCAATTTTACCAGCTCGGGATGCAGGCCATGGACGCTTGTCTCAAAAGTAGCTGCTTCCCCCTCTTCACGGATACGCATGTCCACTTCCTGGCGGGCTTTTTCCACCATTTCTTCAATCCTGGCAGGGTGAATCCTCCCGTCCGCCACCAGTTTTTCCAGGGCAATACGGGCAACTTCCCGCCGGATCGGGTCAAAACCGGAAAGGATAACGGCTTCCGGGGTATCGTCAATGATTAAATCAATCCCGGTCAGTGTTTCCAAAGCACGAATATTGCGTCCTTCCCGGCCGATAATCCGTCCTTTCATTTCGTCGTTTGGCAGCGAAACCACTGAAACGGTGGTTTCCGATACATGATCGGCGGCAAATTTCTGAATGGCATAGGCAATAATTTTGCGCGCTTTTTTCTCCGCCTCTTCCTTGGCCTGATTTTCAATTTCTTTGACCATTAAGGCCATCTCATGCTTAACTTCTTCACGGACACGCGACAGTAAAAGTTCTTTTGCCTCTTCTAAATTCATGCCGCTGATTCGTTCCAGCTCGACCAGCTGCTGTTCCAGCGTTTCAGTTATTTTTTCCTGAATTTTGTTGATTTCCTGTTCCTTGCGCTTTATTTCTTCATCTTTGCGCTCAATTTGCGCCGTTTTTCTGTCCAGTGTTTCTTCTTTTTGCAGCAGCCGCCGTTCCATGCGTTTAAATTCTTCCCGGCGCTCGCGGCTTTCCTGCTCCAGGTCCCTGCGCAGTTTATGCACTTCTTCTTTGGCTTCAATGATTTTTTCCCTTTTTACGGCCTGTGCCTGCTTTTCCGCTTCCGCTAAGATGGTTTTTGCCGCCTCTTCCGCCGAACCAAGCTTGCGTTCAGCCGTCTGTTTGCGCAGCAGATAACCGCCGGCAGCAGCAGCCACAGCCGTAATGATCACAAGCAACACCACATAAATTGTTTCCAATAATTTCACCTCCTGTTTTCAGAGTACAGGCAAATCTTGCCCCAAAAAACAAAAATAGCTGTGCGGGCACACAGCTAGAGAGAAGCACATACCGATCTTAACTGGAGAAGTAACTATTGATTTAACCAGTAAAAGATATATATGTCAAGGCCAGTGGGCCTAATACTCTTAGCAGGGAACCCGCATCATTACTTTTCTGCCTTAAATTGTATCTATTTTTAAGCTTTATGTCAAGGAGAGGGCAACTCATTCTTTGCCGCCCCGTTATTGATACCTGTTTATATTTGCCTGCAGGAGTATATGTTAAGAAAGTTTAACATAACACAATGACAGGCTAGCCAATGTCGTCCTGCAGACCGATACCAAGGCTGTTGCATGCCCGCTTCGCCGCCTGCAGGCTGAAACCACGGTTCAGCAGGCTGCGCAGCGCCTTTTGCACCGGATATTCTTTTCCGTCCGGCAGGCGGGTCAGATAGCGGACAGCCAGCTCTTCTTCCCGCCCGGGAGGAAAAAAGGCGGCCAATTCCTCCTCAACAAGTTCCTGCCTTACCCCGGCTGCCAGCAGCACCGCCCGCAGGCGGTAGGGTCCCAGCGGCTTCCCTTCCAGGCGGCAGGCAATATACTCCCGGGCAAATTTCCTGTCATCCACATACCCCAAAGCCAGCAGTTCCCTGACAACAGCCTCCGCCGCCTCCGGCGCAATCCCTTTCTGCAGCAGGCGGTCTCTCACCTGTTTTTCAGTCCGCGCTTTCCAGGAAAGCATCCTGTAAGCAATTTTTTTTGCTTTTATGATCTGACTGTCAATCATTTTTCTGCTGCCGCATCAGTTGTTGCCTGCCCCACTACCGGCAGGTTGTATGCCTCACGGATTTTTCTTTCGATTTCTGCGGCAAGATCGGCATTTTCCTTTAAAAACTGCCTGGCATTTTCCCGGCCCTGCCCCTGGCGGATATCCCCGTAAGAAAACCAGGCGCCGCTTTTTTGGATTAAGTCCAGATCACAGCCGTAATCCAGTAAAGTCCCTTCCCGGGATATGCCTTCTCCGTAGACAATATCGAAATCAGCCTGTTTAAAGGGAGGAGCAACTTTATTTTTCACCACTTTGGCCCGCGTGCGGTTGCCTACCGCTTCGGCGCCCTGTTTTAAAGTTTCAATGCGGCGGACATCAATGCGGACAGAAGCATAAAATTTTAACGCCCTCCCGCCGGGTGTCACTTCCGGGTTGCCAAACATGACACCTACTTTTTCGCGGATTTGGTTAATAAAAATGGCGATGGTGCTGGATTTGGCTATGGCACCGGAGAGCTTGCGCAGCGCCTGGGACATAAGGCGCGCCTGCAAACCCACATGTGCGTCCCCCATTTCCCCGTCAATTTCCGCCTTGGGTACCAGTGCGGCTACGGAATCAATGACGATCACATCGATGGCGCCGCTGCGGACCAGCGACTCCGCTATCTCCAGCGCCTGCTCCCCCGTATCCGGCTGGCTGACTAAAAGTTCATCCGTATTAACCCCCAGCCTTTTGGCATAGACAGGATCCAGGGCATGTTCCGCATCAATAAAGGCGGCAAAACCCCCTGCTTTCTGCGCTTCGGCAATGGCATGGAGGGCGACAGTCGTTTTACCGGAAGATTCGGGACCGTAAATCTCAATGACACGCCCCCGGGGGAAGCCCCCAACCCCCAAAGCCACGTCCACGGCAAGGGAACCGCTTGAAATTACGGACAGGTTCAGGCGGTTCGTATCATCGCCCAGCCGCATAACCGAACCCTTGCCGAACTGTTTTTCAATTTGCAACAAGGCCATTTCCAGCGCCTTTTTTTTCTCCATCATGGGATAAACCTCCTAACCAAACATTTGTTCCCCCTTATAGTTTCGCTTCCGCCCGGCAAATTCCTGCTTGTGACGTAAAATATTTACAGGCAGTACGGGCATCACTGTTTTGCTTCCCGCCCGCCGAGCATAAATGTTTCCCGTTTTTGATACACGGGGCCGCGCCGCGTCAGGGTGCTTTCCAGGCAGAAAAAACGGTCGACAGCAAAAGCCCCGGCGAAAAAGTCCGTTTGTTCCAGAAAGTTGCCGCTGCTTGCTCTTTTCCCCTGACGTACCCTCCCCAGGGTCAGATGGGGTGAATAATGCTGTCCGGGTGCAACCCCCAGGGTGCGGGAAAGGGCTGCGGCCAGCCGGATTATATCTTCCCGGCCTTCCCGGATGCCCGCCCAGAAAACCCGCGGTCTGGCAGGGGACGGGAAGACTCCCACGCCCCCAATGCCGGCAGTAAAGGGGGGAAAAGATTTGGCCACAGCGGCGGCCTGTCGCAACTGCCGCACCAGGTTTGCTTCCGTCACCTCTCCGCAAAAAAGCAGTGTCAGGTGAAAATTATCTTTTTCCACCAGTTTGACGGCACCGGGATCATGCGGGATCTTCAACTGCAACTGCGCCAGGTTTTCCCGCACTTTCTCCGGCAGGTCAATGGCAAAAAAAATCCTCGGCATGGCGGCCTCCCTTGCATTAATCTTCTTTTTTAATTTATACCGCCCGGCAAAAAATCCTGCCATGGCAGGATTTTTGGCAAAAAGTTGTTGTTTTAATGCTGATTTTGCGGGACATCCCCTTCTTCCAACTGCAATTCGTTCACAGTTTCTGTGGCAATAAGCCGTCGTTCCAGCGAGAAACCGCTTTGCAGCTGGTAGACATGGATAATATCCACCGCTTTCAGGTAAATGCCGTAGTCTTCCCTGCGGCTGAAATGCAGCAGGGCAAGGGTGTAGGGCGTTTCTTTCACGGTCTGCAGGCCGCGGATGCCCTCCGCGCCCGTTGTCCCCGCGTTAATCATCACAGACCGGCCTCTTTCAGTGATGGCAAACTGGTGCGTATGTCCTGTCAGGACCACCGGCACCAGCCCCAGGGACTTTTCCGCAATGCGCGGGTGATGGGCGCAGGCCACGTGGATCTCTTCCTCCTCCGCAGCCAGCAGTTGTTGCAGACGCAAACCATATTGATCCAAGATCACTTCAGGTGCAACCACCATTGAGGAAGTGGCGG
>DUUE01000344.1 GCA_012841735.1 Bacillota bacterium
ACCGGTAACCAGGCGCAGCCTGCGCCCCGCAAGCAGTTCCTGCAGCGCCGTACGCAGCGCCAGAACACCGTCCGTATTATGTGCCCCGTCAACCATGACAAGCGGCCGGCGGCTGAAAAGTTCCAGCCTGCCCGGCCAGCGGGTGTGCGCAAGACCAACTCTTGCCGCCTGCTCCCTGAAAGGCAGGGGCAAGAGTTCCCTGGCCGCCAAAGCCAGCGTGGCGTTACGTGCCTGGTGGCGTCCCAAAAGGCCAACCTGCACATCTGACAGCCGGCGCCAGGGACTGCTGTAAGAAAACACAGTTCCCTCCAGAGAAACTGAACGCACTTGGTAAGTAAAGTCCCTGTCCACCTGGTACAACGGACAGCCCCTGTCGGCGGCCACCTGCCGTAATACAGCCAGTGCTTCTTCGTCTGCCGCCGCCGTGACCACGGGGATATGCGGCTTGATGATACCTGCTTTTTCACCGGCGATGGCCGCAATGGTCTCGCCCAATACCTGTGTGTGTTCCAGGCCGATATTGGTAATAACCGTCACGTCGGGCGTGATCACATTGGTGGCATCCAGGCGCCCGCCCAGGCCCACTTCCACCACAACCCAGTCCGGTTGTGCCATGGCAAAGTAGGTGAAGGCCAGGGCGGTAACAACTTCAAACTCTGTAGGCTGCCCCGCCTCACCGGCCGCCATTTCCTCGACGGCCGCTTTTACTTTCTGCACAATGGCCACCAGGTGATCTTTGTCAATATCGATACCGTTAATGGCCATGCGGTTGGTAAAAGCCTCAATATACGGGGAGGTATAAAGACCGACCTTAAGCCCTTCCGCCTGCAGCATTGCCGCCAGGAAGGCGGCTGTGGAGCCTTTGCCGTTTGTTCCGGCGATATGCACACTGCGAAACTGTTGTTGCGGGTTGCCCAAAAGCTTCATCAGCCTTGTTACCCTCTCCAGGCCCAGATTGGAACCGAAACGGTAAAGACTGTGAATCCAGTCCAGTGCTTCCTGATAATTCATCTTTACTTCCTCCGTCTAGCGCAAATGACGCAGGCGCTCCCTTACTTTGTCCAGCAGGTTCCGGTATTCTTCCGCTTTTGCCCGCTCCTGTGCCACCACATCCTGCGGCGCTTTCTGCAAAAAGCCGGCATTTTTCAGCTTGCCTTCCGCCCGCGCCAGTTCTTTTTCCAGCTTGTCAGCCTCTTTTTCCAGGCGCCTGATTTCCTGCTCAAGATCAACCAGCCCTGCCAGGGGCAGGTAAACTTCAATATCCTCCACCACGGCTGCCAGTGCCTGCCCGGGCTGCCCCGCCAGCTGGCGCACAATCTCCGCCTGCTCCACGGCAGCCAGTTTCTGCAGCATGGCCCTGCCCTGCTCCAGTGCCGCTGCCGAAGTATCGCTGCCGGCAAAAAGCAGCACATTGGCTTTTTTGCCCGGTGGCAAATTGACTTCACTGCGCAGGTAACGGATAGTCCTGGTAACTTCTTTGACAGTTTCTATACGCCGGGAAGCTTCCGGGAAATTAAACGCAGGGTCATACTGCGGCCAGCCGGCCAGCACGGCGGTACCGTTTACCTGCGGCAGTTTCAGCCGGATTTCCTCGGTGATAAAAGGCATGAAAGGATGCAGCAGACAGAGTGTCCTTTCCAGCACAAAGCATAAGACGGAGCGGACAGTCCGCTTTTCTTCCTCAGGCACGTCGGCATAAAGCCTGATTTTTGCCATCTCAATATACCAGTCACAGAAATCGCTCCAGAGGAAATCATAAACGGTGCGGGCCGCCTCCCCCAGTTCATACGCCTCCATCAGGCGGTCAACCTCCCGTACCGTCTCATTGTAGCGGTGCAGTATCCAGCGGTCAGCATCCGTCAGCTTGCCTGCAAGAGAAAAATCAGCCGCTGTAAAGCCTTTCAGATTCATGAGGACAAAACGGGAAGCATTCCAGATTTTATTGGCAAAGTTGCGGCTGTTTTCCACACTCTCATCGCGGAATTTCTGGTCATTGCCGGGGGCCTGCCCGGTTACCAGCGTAAACCGCAGCGTATCGGCGCCATAGCGGTCAATAATCTCCAGCGGGTCCACGCCGTTGCCCAGGGATTTGCTCATTTTGCGCCCCAGGGCATCCCTTACCAGGCCGTGGATATAGACTGTATGGAAGGGGATTTCCCGCATAAACTCCAGTCCCATCATAATCATCCGGGCTACCCAGAAGAAAATAATGTCATAGCCGGTTACAAGCACGTCTGTAGGATAATAACGCGCCAGGTCTTCCGTCTGCCTGGGCCATCCCAGGGTGGAGAAGGGCCAGAGAGCGGAAGAAAACCATGTATCCAGTACATCTTCTTCCTGTGTCAGGCTGGAACTGCCACAGCGCGGGCACTTTTGCGGGTCCTTGCGGGCCACAATCATCTCGCCGCATTCGCAATACCAGGCCGGAATGCGGTGTCCCCACCACAGCTGCCGGGAAATACACCAGTCACGGATATTCTCCATCCAGTGCAGGTAGGTTTTGGTGAAGCGTCCGGGCACAAACCGGATTTCCCCGTTTTTTACCTTTTCAATGGCCGGTGCGGCCAGGGGCTGCATTTTGACAAACCACTGCCGGGAGAGCAGCGGCTCAATGACAGTATGACAGCGCTGGCAGTGCCCCACACTGTGGGTATGTTCCTTTACCGAAATTACCAGGCCCAGCGCCTGCAGGTCCTCCACTACCCGTTTGCGTGCCTCGTAACGGTCCAGCCCCGCATATTGACCCGCTTCTTCCGTCATGGTGCCGTCAGCGCCGATTACAACCACACCGGGCAGCTGTTGCCGTACTGCCACGGCATAGTCATTGGGGTCATGGGCCGGAGTAATTTTCACTGCGCCGCTGCCAAATTCAGGATCCACATACTCGTCGGCCACAATGGGAATTTCGCGGTTCATCAGCGGCAGCAGGACTTTTTTGCCGACCAGGTGTTGATAACGCGGGTCATCAGGATGGACTGCCACCGCCGTATCTCCCAGGATAGTCTCCGGACGTGTTGTGGCCACCGTTATGCTGCCGGATCCGTCCAGGAGCGGGTAGCGGACATAGGTGAGCGTTCCCTCCTGCTCCAGATGCTCCACTTCAATATCGGACAAGGCTGTGTGACAGCGCGGGCACCAGTTGATAATATAATTGCCGCGGTAAATCAGGCCTTTTTCATAAAGCGACACAAACACTTCCCGCACAGCCTCGGAACAGCCTTCGTCCATGGTAAAGCGTTCCCGTGACCAGTCACAGGAAACCCCCAGCTTGTACAACTGGCGGACAATACGCTTATGATATTCTTCCTTCCACTGCCATGTCCGCTCGACAAATTTTTCCCGCCCCAGGTCATGCCTGGTCAGCCCTTCGGCCGCCAGGTGCTCTTCCACTTTAATCTGGGTGGCAATGCCGGCATGGTCCGTCCCGGGCAGCCACAGGGTGTCATATCCCTGCATGCGCCTGCGCCGGACAAGTATATCCTGGATGGTAATATCCAAGGCATGCCCCATATGTAAAGAACCCGTCACGTTGGGCGGCGGGATTACAATGGTAAACGTTTCTTTCCCCGGGTCCCCCGGTGCGCGAAAATAATCTTTTGCCAGCCATTCCCGGTACAGCCTGTCTTCCACTTCAGCGGGACTGTAAACCGGCGGCAACTGTTTTTCCGTCATGCACAAAAGCCTCCCTTACCAGAACAAAACATAAAAGAATGCGCGCTCTTTTATTCACTATAATTGATGCCGATATTGATGTCAAGAAAAGGTCAGGGAAAGAATAAGGCCGGTTTTCCCGGCCTCCGTTAGTCTTGGTCCGCTTTCAGTTTTCACAAAGTTTTCGCCTGACTCCCAAGGTATTGTCGGATAATCTGCCAGAGCCGGTCTCTGCCCTGGCCGGTGTGGGAGGAGTAAAGAATAACAGGCCCCTCCGGCCCCAAATTAAGCTCCCGGCGGATCTGGGCCAGCTGTTTCCCGTATGCGCCGCGGGAAATTTTATCCGCTTTTGTGGCCACGATGACTGCGGGCAGGGAATAATGCACCAGCCACTGATACATCATCAGGTCGTCGGCGGTAGGCGGGTGGCGTACATCCACAAGCTGCACTACCAGCCGGAGTGTTTCCCTTGTCTGCAAATATGTTTCAATCGTCTCCGCCCAGCTTTTTTTCAGTCCGTGGCTGACACGGGCATAACCGTAACCGGGCAGGTCCACCAGGTAAAATTCACTGTTGATGAGAAAGAAGTTAACCAGCCTGGTTTTGCCCGGAGTGCCGCTTGTCTGTGCCAGCCGGCGGCGGTTCACCAGTGAATTCAACAGGGATGACTTCCCCACATTGGAACGTCCCACCAGGGCAATTTCCGGCAGGCCGCCGGCAGGGTACTGCGCCGGTCCCGCCGCACTGGTCACAAATTCAGCCGCAACAATTTTCATGGCACTGTTACTTCCGCCATGTCCGCCGCCGGAGCCGCCGCTGCTTTTGCTGTGCCTTCCCCGGCCCGGACCGGTGCCAGGGCATGCAGGAGCACTTCATCCATGTGCTCCACCGGGATAAACTCCAGGCGTTTGCGTACATTTTCCGGAATTTCACTTAAATCTTTTTTATTGTCTGCCGGCAAAATAACTGTCTTGATGCCGGCACGGTGCGCCGCCAGCACTTTTTCTTTCAGGCCGCCGATGGGAAGCACTCTGCCCCGCAGGGTAATTTCCCCCGTCATGGCCACTGTGCGCTTGTAGGGGCGCCTGGTGAGAGCAGAAATCAGTGCCGTGGCCATGGTGATGCCGGCAGACGGGCCGTCCTTGGGGATTGACCCTTCGGGGATATGAATATGAATATCGTATTTTTCATGGAAGTCTTCCGGCAATTGCAGTTCTTTTGCCCGGGAGCGGATATAGGAAAGGCCTGCCTGTGCCGATTCCTGCATCACTTCACCCAGCTTGCCCGTCAGGAGCAGCTTGCTTTTGCCTTTCATCAGGGTCACTTCAATCAGGAGCGTGTCCCCGCCCACTTCCGTCCAGGCAAGACCGGTGGCCACACCTATTTCGTCCGCTTTCCCCGCCACACCGAAACGGTAACGCGGTACGCCCAGGTATTTGTCCACGTTCTGGACGGTAACGGACGATTTCTGTTTTTTGTCCCGCACCACATCGCGGGCCACTTTGCGGCAGATGGAAGCCAGCTGGCGCTCCAGGTTGCGGACACCTGCCTCACGGGTATACTGGCGGATAATTTTACGGATGGTTTTTTCCGAAATGGTCAGGTTTTCGGGCTTGAGGCCGTTTTCCCTGATCTGCTTGGGCAAAAGGTGTCGTTTGGCTATTTGCAGTTTTTCCTCTTCCGTATAGCCGGGCAGGTAAATTGTTTCCATCCTGTCCAAAAGAGGCTGGGGAATGTTATACATGGTGTTGGCCGTGGTTATAAACATGACATGGGACAGGTCAAAGGGGATTTCCAGGTAATGGTCGGAAAAAGCATGGTTCTGCTCGGGGTCCAGAACTTCCAGCAGGGCGGCGGAAGGGTCGCCGCGGAAGTCGGTGGACATTTTGTCGATTTCATCTAAAAGGAAAACGGGATTCTGCGACTTGGCCTGCCGCATTCCCTGGATAATGCGGCCGGGCAGCGCCCCCACATAGGTGCGCCTGTGGCCGCGGATTTCCGCTTCATCACGCACCCCGCCCAGGGAAATGCGGACAAAATTACGTTCCAGGGCTCGTGCCACCGAACGTGCCAGGGATGTTTTCCCCACACCGGGAGGGCCCACCAGGCAGAGAATGGGGCCTTTCAGTTTTTTTGCCAGCTGCCTGACGGCCAGGTATTCAATGATCCTTTCCTTGACTTTTTTCAGGCCGTAATGATCCTCATCCAGAATTTGCTCCGCCATGTTTAAGTCAAGGCGGTCCTGTGTCTGGTACGACCAGGGCAATGCCAGGATCCAGTCAAGATAATTGCGGATGACCACGCCCTCAGCTGCGGCCGGTGGCATTTTTTCCAGGCGGTCCACCTCTTTGAGCGCTTTTTCTTCCACTTCTTCAGGCAGTTTGGCTTCCGCTATTTTTTCCCGGTATTCGTCGGCTTCAGCCAGGCGTTCGTCTTTTTCACCCAGTTCTTTCTGGATGGCTTTCATTTGTTCACGCAGGTAATATTCTTTTTGCGTCCGCTCCATTTGTTTGCGGACACGCAAATTTATTTTGCGTTCAATCTCCAGGATTTCCATCTCATGGGTAAGAATTTCCGAGAGTTTGTCCAGGCGGTCCCGCGGGGACGTGGCCTCCAGAATTTCCTGTTTCTGCTGTATTTTCAGTGTCAGGTGCGAGGCAATCAGGTCGGCCATGCGCCCCGGCTCTTCCAGTGAAGAAACGGTAACAAGCGTTTCCGGCGGAATCTTTTTGCTCAATTTGATATACTGTTCAAACTGGTAAATTACACTGCGCATCAGCGCTTCAATTTCCACATTTTTTGCCGTTACTTCTGCAACCTCTTCCGCTTCCACTTTAAAATAGGGATCATGGGAGAGAAATGTGCGAATCCAGGCGCGTGACAGTCCCTCCACCAGGACCCGGATTGTCCCCCCGGGCAATTTCAGCAGTTGTTTGACTTGGGCAATAGTACCCATGGTATAGATATCGT
The DNA here is from genome assembly GCA_012841735.1 of Bacillota bacterium. Taxonomy (GTDB): domain Bacteria; phylum Bacillota; class Dethiobacteria; order Dethiobacterales; family Dethiobacteraceae; genus DUUE01. The sequence goes on from DUUE01000344.1 coordinate 6,622, forward strand.
CCGGCGTCGGTTCATCGACCCGGGCTTCTTTCTGAGCTACCAGCAAAATCTTGTTGTCCTCAACCATTGCCTGCTCCAGTGCATTGACGGAACGCTCACGGCCTACGTCCAGATGCAGGACCACGTTGGGAAAAACAAGAATACCACGCAGAGGTAAAAGCGGGATAATAATTTTCCTGTCTGCCATGGAGCTCTGCCCCCTTATTTCCAATTGATCATCCTTAAAATTTATTCGCGAAAAGCTCCCCATATCCTTTTTATCAGATATGTGTGCCTGCTTTCTGTACAGTTCCTTACAAATGTGAGAAGCATGGCTGTCAGGAGACGGGCGAGGCAGTCAGGATGGCTGCCGGCCGGGTCATGGCTGTCGCTTCGGGCCGGCACAAGGCATGGTCCAGGACCTCCTGCAGCGTATCCACCGGCACTACTTCCACTCCGTGCAACCTGGCAAAAAGCTTCTGCCAGTTCTCCCGGGGAATAATTACTTTGCGGGCTCCGGCCTGCCGGGCGGCCTCTATTTTGTCCACCACACCCCCGACAGGACGGACATAACCGCGGACAGACAACTCTCCGGTCATGGCCACCGTATTGTTAACAGGAATGCCCGTGAGGGAAGAATAAATGGCACAGGCCACGGAAATACCCGCCGAAGGGCCGTCAAGGGGAGTGCCGCCGGGGAAATTGACATGGATATCATAGTCATGCGGGTCAACATCCAGGTATTGCCGGAGTACCGTCAGCACATTTTCCACCGATTCTTTAACCATGCTTTTTCTGCGGACAACCCGGCGTGCGTTGCCCAATTCCTCCTCATCCACCGCGCCGGTAATCTTTACCTGCCCCCCGCCCTGCCCCACCGGGTGGGAGGCCACTTCAATTTCCAGAAGCATGCCCATGCTGGGCCCGTAAACGGCAAGCCCGCAGACCACGCCCGTCTGGGGATGCGGCGGGATTTTTCGCTCCGGGCGGGGCGATAGCCTGCTGGCATTGATCACCCATTCCACGTCCTCCACAGAAATCCCCTCTGTTCTCTTTTCGCTCATGGCGAGACCGGCGGCAAGCTGCACAATATTTACCGCTTCCCTGCCGTTTTTTGCATACCTGGCGACCAGCTGCAGCGCGGCCGTCTCCAGGGGCAGGCCGATCCTTTTGCTGGCGTTGGCGGCGATGAGGGCGATTTCAGCGGGCAGAAGACCACGGAAATAGATCTCCAGGCAGCGTGAACGGATGGCCGGCGGAATTTCCTCCGGGTCGCGCGTTGTTGCCCCGATAAGGCGGAAATCGGCCGGCAGACCGCGCTGGAAAATTTCGTGAATATGGGCAGGAATATTTTTGTCTTCCGGGTTATAATAGGCACTTTCCAGAAAGACTTTCCTGTCTTCCAGCACTTTCAGCAGTTTGTTCATCTGTGTGGGATGCAGCTCTCCGATTTCATCAATAAAAAGTATGCCTCCGTGCGCTTTGCTCACCGCTCCCGGTTTTGGCTGGGGAATACCGGATATCCCCAGCGGGCCCGCCCCCTGGTAGATGGGGTCGTGGACGGTACCGATAAGCGGGTCTGCAATTCCCCGTTCATCGAAACGGGCGGTGGTGGCATCGATTTCGGTGAATTTGGCATCGTGCCTGAAAGGTGAATCCGGGTTTTTTTTTGCCTCTTCCAGCACCAGCCGGGCGGCAGCCGTTTTGCCTACGCCGGGCGGACCGTAAAGAATTACATGCTGGGGGTTGGGCCCGCACAGGGCGGCCCGGAGCGATTTAATGCCTTCTTCCTGGCCGATAATCTCGGCAAAACTGGCAGGCCGTGTTTTTTCCGCCAGCGGCTCTGTCAGGGAGATTTCCCGCATCCGCCGCAACTGCTCCATTTCTTTGCCCGACTCCTTACGCACGGCCACTTTGTTGGATCGCTGCGATTTTAGCATGTTCCAGAAATAAAGGCCGATAATCACGGCAATGACAATCTGTACAACACCAATCAGCGGTGCCAGCTTTGCTAACATTTCTTTCCCCCCTGAAACGGCATCTTTTCTGCCCTGTTAGTATATCCCACGGCAAAGGAAAAAAACGCCCCGCCTGCCGTTTCCCGGGAGATGTGCAACTGCAAAAAAAGACCGCCGCCCTCAGGCAGCGGTCCTGTTTCAGGCCGATTCCTCTTTTTTCTTTTTCCTTTTATCTGTAGTTACCAAAATCGGTTTTTCCTTATTGGCAATGACTTCCCTGGTGATGATGCATTTGCTGACTTCTTCGTAACTGGGCAGTTCATACATCACATCCAACAGAATTGATTCCAAAATGGCACGCAGGCCCCTCGCTCCCGTATTGCGGCGGATTGCTTCTTCCGCAATCATGCCCAGCGTGCAGTCCTTAAACTCCAGCGTTACATTATCCATTTCAAAGAGGCGCTGGTATTGTTTAATCAATGCATTGCGCGGTTCGGTCAGGATCCGGATCAGGGCTTCTTTATCCAGGGCATCAAGGGTGGCCACCACGGGAACCCGGCCGACAAATTCAGGAATCAGACCGAATTTAATCAAATCCTGGGGCAAGACATGGCGCAGGATTTCACCGATCTTCTGTTCCTGCTTGCCGGGAATTTCGGCACCGAAGCCGATTCCTTTGCGGCCAATGCGGCTTTGAATAATTTTTTCCAGGCCGTCAAAGGCACCGCCGCAAATAAAGAGGATATTGGTGGTGTCAATCTGCATGAATTCCTGGTGCGGGTGCTTGCGCCCGCCCTGCGGCGGGACGCTGGCCACCGTTCCTTCCAGGATTTTCAGCAATGCCTGCTGGACGCCCTCGCCGGAAACATCCCTGGTAATGGAAGGATTATCTGTTTTGCGGGCAATTTTATCAATCTCATCAATATAGACAATGCCCTTTTCCGCTTTCTCCAGGTCATAATCGGCCGCCTGGATCAGTTTCAGCAGAATGTTTTCCACATCTTCTCCCACGTAACCGGCCTCTGTCAGGGAAGTGGCATCGGCGATGGCAAAGGGGACATTGAGAATGCGGGCCAGCGTCTGGGCCAGCAATGTTTTGCCCACGCCCGTGGGCCCGATCAGGAGGATATTGCTTTTCTGAATCTCCACATCGTCCGGCTTCTGCTCGCAATTAATGCGTTTATAATGGTTATAAACGGCAACAGCCAGCGATTTTTTCGCTTCATCCTGCCCGATTACATACTGATCCAGAATTTCCTTGATTTCAGTGGGGCGGGGAAGCTCCACCAAATCAAGCTCCATTTCTTCGGACAATTCTTCTTCAATAATTTCATTGCAGAGTTCAATACACTCATCGCAAATATACACACCCGGCCCCGCCACTAGCTTGCGTACCTGCTCCTGTGTCTTGCCACAGAAGGAACATTTTAACTGCCCCTTCTCATCATTAAACTTAAACATTTGTGTCCCTCCCTGTGGAGTCTAACGTTTCTGCAGTACGCCGTCAATTAATCCATACTCTTTTGCCTGTGCGGCGGACATGAAGAAATCTCTGTCGGTATCACGTGCTATTGTTTCCACATCCTGTCCGGTATGGAAGGACAGGATTTCATTGAGACGTTCCCGGATGCGGAGGATCTCACGGGCATGAATTTCAATATCCACCGCCTGGCCCTGTGCGCCGCCCAGGGGCTGGTGGACCATAACACGCGAATTGGGCAGGGCAAACCGCTTGCCTTTGGTTCCCGCCGTCAAAAGCACTGCGCCCATACTGGCTGCAAGGCCTACACAGATTGTGGAAACGTCCGGTTTGATATATTGCATGGTGTCATAAATGGCAAGACCGGAATAAACGGAACCACCGGGAGAGTTGATATAAACATTGATATCTTTGTCCGGGTCTTCCGATTCCAGGAAAAGCAGTTGTGCAATAACCAGATTGGCAACATTATCATCAATGGGACTGCCGATGAAAATAATGCGGTCCTTCAAAAGCCGGGAATAAATATCATATGCCCGTTCACCACGGTTTGTTTGCTCTACTACCATTGGTACCAAAGCCATTTGGTATCCCCCCTATGCTTCTTCTTCACTTTTCATCTCGTCTTCCTGTACGGCGGGAACAGTGTTTTCCGTAATCCTTGCTTCGTCTGTCAAAAATTCTATGACTTTACGATATTTGATTTCTTCTTCTATGTGAGACAGCTGCCCCTCCGTAAAGGCATCTTTTACTTTTTGCAAATCCTGCTTGTAGTTTGCGGCAATCTCCTGCAAACGCTCATCTATTTCTGCATCGCTTGCGGTAATTCCTTCTTTTGCAATAATGGCATCAAGGACCAGGTTTGTCTTTACCCGTCGCTGCGCCTCTTCGCGTCTGTCTGCACGGAAATCGTCCAGCTTTTTATTGCTAAGTTCCAGGTATTTATCCAGTGTCAGACCCTGCAGTGCCAGGAAGCGGTTCATCTCCTCAAGCATAGCGTCAATTTCCCGCTCAACCAGCACGTTGGGGATGGCAACCTCGCTGGCGGCAACAGCCTTTGCCACAATTTCATTCTGTACCGCCACCCGGGAACGTTCTGCTTCCTGCTCTTTCAGCTTATTCAAAATGTCTGCTTTTAATTCTGCAAGCGTTTCAAAATCCGAGACTTCCTGCACAAACTCATCTGTCAGTTCAGGGAATTCCTTGCGTTTGACTTCATTGACTTTCACCTTAAAAGTGGCAGGTTTACCGGCCAGTTCTGCACGGTGGTAATTTTCCGGGAAGGTGACTTCAATTTCCTTCTCCTCACCCGGTTTCATTCCGACCAGTTGCACTTCAAAGCCGGGAATAAAGGTGTTGGAACCGATTTCCAGGGAATAACCTTCGGCGCTTCCCCCCTCAAAGGGTTCCCCGTCCAGATAGCCCGTAAAGTCAATTATGACCAGATCGCCCAGTTCAACAGGACCCTCTTCCACCACATGCAGCCTGACATGCTGTGTGCGCAGTTGCTGCAGGCTTTTTTCCACGTCCTGTTCCGTAATTTCACGGATTTCCTGCGTTGCTTCAAGTCCGCGGTATTCGCCCAGTTTAACTTCCGGCAGTACTTCCACCACCGCTTTAAAAATAAACGGCTTGCCTTTCTCAAACTGCACCAGGTCAATTTCCGGCCTGTCAATAGGCGTGATCCCCGTTTCTTCAACGGCTTCACCGTAAGCCCGGGGCAGCAGAATATCAAGCGCGTCTTCATACAGGATTTCCGGACCAAAGCGCTTTTCCAGGATTACACGCGGCACTTTGCCTTTCCGAAAGCCGGGAACGCTGACTTGCCTGACAACCTTTTTATAGGCCTCGTCCAGCGCTCCGGCGACAACCTTTTCATCTACTTCCACTTCCAAGGCAACTTTACTGTCGTCTATTTTCTCCAGTTTTACCATGCCTATGCTCCTTTAAGGGTATTTTATCTTATGCGATTCTCACCATCGCAGTGAACCGGAAACATTGCTGTAAGCTTTGCTGACAGGCTTCATGGGCTGCATTATAGCACAAAAACAACAGGCCTGCCAAGTATTTTACCACTAAATACATGAAAATGAAAGAAAATTACCGGGAAAACAAAAAAACGCCTGATTGGCGTATTTTATACTGGAGCGGAAAACGGGATTCGAACCCGCGGCCCTCGCCTTGGCAAGGCGATGCTCTACCACTGAGCTATTTCCGCATTGCAGCCGCCCGCGGCGGGCGGGAGAAAAGATAAAGAATGGTGCGGGCGAAGGGA
>DUUE01000257.1 GCA_012841735.1 Bacillota bacterium
AAGCGCAATCCTTTTTGCGGGTGGACCATATCTGCCAGTTTGGCCATCTCCTTATTTTTCAGCAATTCCATGGTCTTTAAGGCTGTGATCAACAGGTTTGAGGAGTCTTCGGTTTGATTGCTTAATTGCGCTTTCAGTGCCTGATTCTCTTCTTCCAGGTCTTTAATCCGGGCATTTAAAGTTTCTATCTGGGCAGTTAAATTTTCTGTGGGGTCGGAGTTTTGTGACGACGTACAGGCGGTGAGAGAAAGAACGGCAAGGATGACAAGGCTGATAACAATTACAATTTTGTTTTTCATAAATATCCCTCCAGAATTTATACAGTGCAGGGACTGCTTTAGCAAGACCGGTATCGTTACTTACGGTTATTAACTTGCATACTACTATAATACCCGAATTTTTGCAATTAATATTTTCTGTCACTGCCCAAAGCTGCAGCGAGTTTTGAACCGGCCCGGCCGGGCCAAAGGCCGGCATGAAGGTTTTTTCCGGTAATGCCTTTGCTTCCCTCCGGCAGAGGCTTTTCCGGCATAAGTGGTGAATATACCGAGCGGAAAGGGAGGTAGTGTAAATGGTTGATTGTGCAGGTTGTCTGGACTATCCGTGTTACCGCGGGGAAAAATGCGCCCGCGGGCAAGAGCTGAAAGCATATGGAGAACTATCCCAAAAGGTTTATACCTGTTACTACCCTGATTGTCAAAGACCGGGTAACAGGCCATAATCCCGCTGTTGTCCTCTACAGCAATTATTACAAAAAAAGTTACTGCGCTAATACAAGGCCGGGGCGACCGCCCCGGCTCAAAATTTTTTACTCAGGCTGAGGCTTGCGCCCCGCCGCCATCAGGATATCCGCCACATCCTTCCATTTATTCAGCGTGTAAATATGGATGCCGTCAATGCCGGTATTGATAAAGCGAAAAATCTGTTTTACCGTGTATTCCTTGCCGGCTTTTTTAAAATCGTCCGGATTATCCCCGTAGCGGGCAATAATTTCCGCCAACTCCCGGGGAACGGCACTGCCGTTGCTGACAGCCATGCGGATGGTGGACTCCTTAACCAGGACAGGCATGATGCCCACGTCTACGGGGAGATATACGCCCGCCCTGCGAATTTTCTCCAGCCACCAGGCAAAATGGTCCACGTCGTGGCAGAGCTGGGTCATGATAAAATCTGCCCCCGCATCCTGCTTTTCCCGCAGGTGGGTAATATCGGACTCAAAGGAATCAGCCTGGAAATGTTTTTCCGGGTTGCCGGCGACGGCGATGGTAAACTGCGGGTAATTACTGCGGATAAATGCCACCAGTTCACTGGCATAGTCGAAATCGCCGCGTGTTTCCTCCCACCCTTTGGGAAAATCGCCGCGCAATGCAAGGATATGGTCTACGCCTATGTCCAGATAGCCTTCCAGTTCCGCTCTGATTTTGGCTTTTGTATTTCCGATGCAGGTGTAATGGGTGACAGGAATGGTTTTCCCACTGTCTTTCAGCGCTTTACAGATTTCCACATTCCGCCCCGCATTGGTACCGCCGGCACCGTACGTACAGCTGATAAAATCAGGTTTAAACTGGTACAGGTGTTCCAGTGTCTCCAAAAGCGGTTCCATGGGCTGTTCTGCTTTGGGAGGGAAAACTTCAAAAGAAAAACTCATGCGCTCTTCCATGATGTCCGGGACTTTCATCTTTTTCACCTGCCCTGTCTTTGTAAAAACTTTTGTTTCTAGTATTGGTTGAAACCTTTGTTCTATACATTCGCCCATGTCCATCACTTTCCTGCCATGGTAATTTTTTCACCCGGCCATGAATATGCTGTAAAGCGTCAGATTTTCGCTTCCCCCGGCGGGTATGCGGGAAAAGTAACTTTGGGGGAAAATGCAGGAAAATACCGAAAAAGGAAGAATTGTATCCAGAAATGCCGCCGCAACGGGGGGAGATGAAAAAGCATTTGCAAACAGCACCTGAGATCAGAGTGGTAGATAACAGAAAGGAAAAGAAAAGTTTTGTTGATCTGCCGTGGAAGCTTTACCGGAACGATCCCCACTGGGTACCGCCTTTACTGGCGGATATGTATAATACCCTGGACCCAAAGAAAAATGCCCTGCTTCGGCTCGGGCCCAATCGCTTTTTTGTTGCGTATCTGGACGGTGAGCCTGTGGGACGCCTCGGTGTGGGGATTGACCGGCGCTTAAATGCGGCCAAGAAGGAAGAGTTAAGTTACCTGACACTTTTTGAGAGTATTGATGATTATGCGGTGGCAAAGGCATTGTTTGACGCGGGAACTGCTTTTTTACGCGAGCAGGGAGCCGCCATCGTTACCGGACCCCAGTCCCCCAGCAACGGGGATGACTACAGGGGCCTGCTGCTTGCAGGCTATGATTCGCCGCCTGTTCTGCTCAATTCCTATAACCCGCCCTACTATCATACCTTTTTCCAGCAGTACGGTTTTCGCAAGGATTTTGACCGCCACGCTTATTTTTATGATTTCCGTAACGGCCCGCCCGAACGCCTGGCAGCGGGAGTCAGGCTGATTGAAAAACGTTATAACTACCGCGTCCGCCCCATCGATTTAAAAAATCTGGAAAAAGAAATACATGTCCTGAAATATGTAACCGACCAGGCCATGCCCGACTGGCCTGATATGATTCCTCCCGACATTGATGAACTGGAGGCGGAAGCGGAAAAACTGAAACAACTGGCAATTCCCGACCTGGTTTTAATTGCGGAAACGGCAGACGGGGAACCTGTGGGCTTTGCCGTCACCCTGCCCGATTACAACGAACTTTTACCGAAATTAAAGGGGAAGCTTTTTCCTACAGGTTTTCTGAAATTCCTGTGGTACCGGCGGAAGATAAAAGGCGTACGCCTTTTTGCGCTGATGGTTACTCCGGCGCGGCAAAAAAAGGGAGTGGCCGCCTGTCTTTATTATTATTCCATGTTAAATGCCCTCCGTCTCGGTTTTACCCACGGTGAAGGTTCCACCATCCATGAATTCAACACCCGGATGAATCTCGATGCCCGAAAAGCGGGCGGGCAGCTGTATAAAATCTACCGTGTTTACCGCAAGGAATTATAAGGCAGCAGGCATAAAGCACTCTGCACAGGCAGGGTGCTTTGCTGCACCTTTCTTTTATCTGGTCTGATCTCTTTTTTTTTGGTATACTTTTGACAGTGTTGACAAATTATTTGTTGCTATGAGGAGACGGGAAAAAATGATTATAGGTGTTGTCAGAGAATTAAAAGCACAAGAAAACCGCGTAGCCATGACCCCCGCAGGAGTAGATGCCCTGACTGCCTGCGGGCACCGTGTGCTGGTGGAAAAAGGCGCCGGATGCGGTGCAGGCTTTTCGGATGAAAGCTACAAGGCTGCCGGGGCGCAAATTGTGACAGAGGCAGCCGATGTGTGGGAAAAATGCGAACTTATGGTAAAAGTCAAGGAACCGCACGAATCGGAATATCAATATTTGAGGCCTGATCTGGTGTTTTTTGCCTACCTGCACCTGGCAGCCGATCCGGAGCTGACCAAAACTCTTTTGGCTTCCGGAGTAACTGCCATAGCTTATGAAACTGTCCAGCGTTCCGACCGCAGCCTTCCGCTGCTGACCCCCATGAGCGAAGTGGCCGGGCGCATGGCGATCCAGGAGGGAGCAATCTTCCTGGAAAAAACCCGGGGCGGCAAAGGGATCCTGCTGGAAGGCGTGCCGGGCGTAACACCGGGCTCGGTGGTAGTGGTCGGCGGCGGCACGGTAGGGATGGGAGCCATCAGAAGGGCCATGGGGCTTGGAGCCCGTGTGACAGTGGTTGACGTTAACGTGGACAGGCTGCGTTACCTGGAAGACATTTTCATGGGCAGGATTGAAACTCTTTATTCCAACCGCTACAACCTGTCCAAAGCAGCACGGCACGCAGACCTGATTGTGGGTGCAGTCCTTGTTCCCGGAGCAAAGGCGCCGAAAGTAATTACGGAAGATATGGTGAAAAAAATGCAGCCGGGAAGCGTGATTGTCGACGTGGCCATCGATCAGGGCGGTTGTGTGGAAACAATCAAGTATCCCACCACTCATGCTGATCCTGTTTTTATCAAACACGGCGTGATTCATTATGCCGTTCCCAACATTCCCGGGGCTGTCCCCCGCACCTCAACTCTTGCTCTTACCAATGCCACTTTGCCATACCTTCTGGAGCTGGCAAAGAAAGGCTGGAAGCAGGCGGTTATGGATGATGAGGCATTGGCAAAAGGGGTGAACATGGTGGGCGGCAAACTGACCAATGCCGCCGTTGCGGAAGCTCACGACCTGCCGTGCTACCCGCTGGAAGAAGTCATCGCCTCTTTCTAGGCCGGTTTGCGAACGGTCGACTGATGTAATTGCCCGGTCATTTTTACACTAATGACCGGGCTAACTGTTACAGCGAAAGGAGCGATCTGATGCAGAACGGCAGAGTTTATGCCATTTCCATCAGCCCGCAGCGCGGGCAGCTGAAAAAAGAAATCCCCGCCGTACGTGTGATTACAAATTACGGCCTTGAGCACGACGGGCATGCAGGCTATGGGGAACGGCAGGTTTCTTGCCTGGATGAAAAAAGCGTCCTGGAAACAAACCGCAAGTACGGCCTTAACTGTGGACCGGGGGATTTTGCGGAAAATCTCCTGCTGGAAGGACTGGACTTTTCCCGCCTGCAGGTGGGCAGCAGGCTGACCATCGCCGGAAGTGTTGTCCTGGAGGTTACACAGCTCGGCAAAGAGGATCACCCCAGCATTGTAAGCCGCACATTCGGCGTCAGCCTGCTGCCGCATGAAGGACTTTTTTGCAGAGTAGTCAGCGGCGGTATTATCCGTAAAGGCGACCCGGTGGAGGCGGAATAGCTATATTGTTGACAGGGGCGTTTGCTTCTGGTATATAAAAATTGGCACTCCTTGTCTTAGAGTGCTAATTTGCGTATTACCACAAACAGGGAGGATATGTCCATGACAGTCAAACCGTTTCAGGCGGAAGCACGGCGTCTCCTGGACCTGATGATCAATTCCATTTACACGCATAAGGAAATTTTTTTGCGAGAATTAATTTCCAATGCCAGTGACGCCATTGATAAAATTTACTATAAAGCACTGACTGACGAGACAGTCAGCTTCAACAAAGACGATTATTACATCCGTATCATTCCCGACCGCCGGCAGCGGACGCTGACCATCAGGGATACCGGGATCGGCATGACTAAGGAAGAACTGGGAACAGACCTGGGGGTGATCGCCCGGAGCGGTTCCCTGGCCTTTAAACAGGCACATGAAAGCCGGGATGGTTACGACCTCATCGGCCAGTTTGGCGTAGGTTTTTATTCCGCTTTTATGGTGGCCGATGTGGTGACGGTGATCAGCCGTGCCCTGAACAGCGGGCAGGCATATAAGTGGGAAGCCAGGGGGGCGGAAGGGTATACCATTGAACCGTGCGAGAAAGAGAAAGCAGGGACGGAAATAATCCTGAAACTGAAGGAAAACACTGAAGACGAACGGTATGATGAATTCCTGGAAGAATACCGCCTGCGGGAACTGATCAAAAAATATTCCGATTTTATCCGTTACCCTATTATCATGAAAATCAGCAAAACCAGGAAAAAAGCGGGCAGTGACAACGAGTATGAAACATATGAAGAAGACGAAGTCATCAACAGCATGGTGCCCATCTGGAAGAAAAATAAAAACGAACTGACTGCGGCAGATTATGAAAATTTCTATGCGGAAAAACGCTACGGTTTTGACAAACCGCTGACCCATCTTCATATCAGCGCCGAAGGCACCGTCAGCTACAAAGCAATTCTTTATATACCGGAGCGGATTCCCTTTGATTATTACACCCGTGAATATGAAAAAGGGCTGGAGCTGTATGCCAACGGTGTGCTGGTGATGAACAAATGTGCCGACCTGCTGCCGGACTGTTTCAGTTTTGTCAAGGGGCTGGTGGACTCGGAAGACCTTTCCCTGAATATCTCCCGGGAAATGCTGCAGCATGACAGGCAACTGAAAGTTATTGCCAAAAACATTAAAAACAAAATTAAAAGCGAACTGGAAAACATGCTGCGGACAGACAGGGAAAAATACGAAACCTTTTTCCGCCAGTTCGGCCGCCAGCTGAAATATGGTATTTACAGCGACTTTGGCCGGGAAAGAGAATTCCTGCAGGACCTGCTGCTCTTTTATTCTTCCACTGAGAAAAAGCTTGTTACCCTGGCTGAATATGTGACACGTATGCCCGCGGAGCAGAAATATATTTACTATGCCGCCGGTCCTTCGGTGGAAAGGATTGAGAAGCTGCCGCAGACGGAACTGGTGGCGGACAGGGGCTTTGAAATCCTTTATTTCACCGAGGACATCGATGAATTTGCCATCCGCATGCTGGGTGCTTATAAAGAAAAAGAATTCAGATCGGTCGCCGGTGGTGACCTGGGGCTGCCGGAGAGCGAGGACAGGCAGGAAGAAGAAAAATCACATGCTGCTTTGTTTAAGGAAATGGCGGAAATCCTGGAGGGGAAAGTGAACGAGGTGCGGGCCAGCAGGCGCCTTAAGAATCATCCTGTCTGCCTGGCCAGCGAGGGAGAGCTGACCATTGAAATGGAGAAAGTCCTGAGCGCCATGCCGAACCGGCCGGATCTGAAAGCGGAACGCATCCTGGAAGTAAACACCAACCATCCGGTTTTTGCCGCCCTCGGGCAGGCTTTTGCCAATGATACGGAAAAATTCAGGCTTTATACGGAACTGCTTTATAACCAGGCCTTACTGATAGAAGGCCTGTCGGTGGAGGACCCGCTGGCTCTGTCGGAGAAAATCTGCCGGATCATGGTTTAGATTTGGCAAGGGGCGAAGGCCTGCGGGTCTTCGCCCTGTCTGCTGCAAGATTTTTGCCGCAGTCATTTTTTTTGTTCTTGACATTAACGTAACGTAAAGGTGTAGACTGAACATGCCGGGAGGTGCAGCCATGGAATATACGGTAAAAGCACTGGCCAAACTGGCCGGTGTCAGCCCGCGTACACTGCGCTATTATGATGAAATCGGTCTCCTGCGGCCGGCCAGGGTAAACGCGGCCGGTTACCGCCTGTACGGGCGGTAAGAAGTGGACAAACTGCAGCAGATCATGTTTTACCGGGAGCTGGGGCTTAAACTGGCCAAGATTGCCGCCATTGTCAATGATCCTGCTTTTGACACGTTGCAGGCGCTGAGACAACACCTGCACGACCTCCTGGCAAAAAAACGGCGCTGGAAAAAGTAATTGCCACGGTGGAGAAAACACTCCGGTCACGGGAAGGAGGGGTAAAAATGAGTGATGAGGAAAAATTTGCGGCTTTTAAGGAAAAGCTTGTGGCCGAAAACGAGGCCAAATATGGCAGGGAAGTCCGGGAGAAATACGGTGAGGAAGCGGTGGAGCGCTCCGCTGAGCAGTTCAGGAAAATGAGCCGGGCCGATTATGAGCGCTTTACAGCCCTGGAGCGGGAAATTAAGGACACCCTGGCGGAGGCAATAAAAACGGGGGACCCGGCAGGACCCCTGGCACAAAAGGCCGCCGCCCTGCATAAAGAATGGCTTACCTTTGCCTGGGGGCGGTACAGCCCGGAGGCCCATGCGGGCGTTGCCCGGATGTATGTGGATGACCCGCGTTTTACCGCTTACTATGATGAGATCCGGCCGGGTACAGCCGCTTTTTTGCGGGATGCCGTCCTGATTTTTACCGGCTTAAAAGAGTAAAAGCAACCCCCCTCAGTACGGTGCTGAGGGGGGCTGTGCATATTGTTAGCTTTTCATTTGTTTTGACCAGGAATCACGCAGGCCCACTGTCAGATTGTAGATAATTTTTCCTTCCTGTGCGTCCTTGGGGTCCAGGTAAAAATAACCTTTGCGCATGAACTGGAAGCGGCTGCCCGGAGCGGCGACGGCAAGGGCCGGTTCTGCCGGCACATTTTCCAGGACAGTCAGTGAGCGGGGGTTAAGATTGGCAAAAAGGTCTTCCTCGTTTTCACCTTCCGGGTTCTCCCGGGTAAAGAGGTTTTCGTAGAGGCGTACAGTTATTCTGGCGGCGTGTGCCGCTGAAACCCAGTGGATCACTCCTTTGACTTTTTTGCCGCTGGTATCCTCCCCGCTTTTTGTCCTGGGGTCATAGCTGGCACGCAGTTCCGTCACCCGGCCGTCCTGGTCCCTGATGACTTCATCACATCTGATGATATAGGCGCCTTTTAAGCGGACTTCTCTGCCGGGAGCAAGGCGGTGGAATTTTTTCGGCGGGTCTTCCATAAAATCATCCCGCTCAATGTAGATCTCCCTGCCAAAGGGGACCTGCCGCACGCCGGCACTTTCATCTCCAGGCATATTTTCCAAAGTAAGCATTTCCGTCTTGTCTTCCGGCCAGTTGGTAATAACCACTTTCAGCGGGTCCAGTACGGCCATCATCCTGTGGGCATGGTTTTGCAGGTCTTCGCGGATGCAGTGCTCCAGGAGCGCCAGATCCACGGTGCTGTCAGCCCGGGCCACACCTACACGTTCCTGGAAGTCGGAAATGGCCGAGGGGCGGACGCCGCGGCGGCGTAAGCCGGCAATTGTCGGCATGCGCGGGTCGTCCCAGCCACAGACATGTCCTTCCTCCACCAGGCGGCGCAGTTTGCGTTTGCTCATCACTGTGTACGACAGGTTGAGACGGGCAAATTCTGTCTGCTGTGAACGTGTTTTAATGACTTCCGGCATCAGTTCCAGGGCGCTTTCCACCACCCAGTCATACAGCGGCCGGTGGTCAGTATATTCAATGGAACAGAGGGAATGGGTAATCCCCTCCAGGGCATCGGTAAAGGGATGGTCAAAATCATACATGGGATAGATGCACCACTTGTCCCCGGTGCGGTGGTGCGAGGCGTGCAGAATACGGTAAAGCACCGGATCCCGCATGTTTAAATTGCCGGAGGACATATCAATTTTTGCCCGCAGCACCCGTGAACCGTTGGGGAATTCCCCGTTGCGCATGCGCTCAAAAAGCTCCAGGTTTTCATCCACGCTGCGGTTGCGGTAGGGGCTTTCTTTCCCCGGCTCAGTCAGAGTCCCGCGGTATTCCCTGATTTCCTCCTGGCTTAAGTCGCATACGTAGGCCCGGCCGGCCTTAATCAGGCGGCGGGCAAATTCATATTTCAACTCAAAAGAATCGGAAGTATATAAGAGGCGGTCTTCCCAGTCCACACCCAGCCAGCGGAGATCTTCCAGGATGGAGTCCACAAATTCCTGCTCTTCCTTCACCGGATTGGTATCGTCAAAACGCAGGTTGAACTTGCCGTTAAAGATTTTGGCCAGGTTGTAGTTCAAAAGAATAGCCTTGGCATGGCCTATGTGAAGATAACCGTTGGGTTCAGGGGGGAAACGTGTATGTACCCTGCCGCCGTTTTTCCCTTCCGCCACGTCTTTGCTGATAAGATTGTAGATAAAATTGGAAATAACTTCGGGACTACTTGCCATCTGCTTTCTCTCCTTCGGTACTGATCGGCTGCCCGGAAGCAGTCTCCTCCTATTATAGCAGAGAATACCTCCTGCAAACAAATGTCTGCAAAAAAGTATTTCATCCTCATAAATTCTCTTGTCTATTAATAGATTTTAGTGATAGTCTGTAAAGCATTACGAAAGAGGAGGGACTTGCTTTGTCGGGTGTAAAACTGATGGCCAGTTCATTCCTTTTAAGGCTTGGTATTCGTTACCTGCTGCGTGACCCGGAGAAAAACCTGCCGTCCCTGGTCCGCTGGGCCCGGTGGACGGCACTGCTTTCCAGGCATAAAAAATTACTGCAGGAACTGGATGCCGCCATCTCCGATCCGTCCAACCACTGGCTGCAGCTGTACCGGCGGGCCTGCAGGCAGCTGCACCCCTATGTGCGGGAGAAAGCCCTCTATAATTTTTTTCTCAATGCGGGCCTGGTGGGCATGCCCCGCATTGATGCAACGAGGCGAAAAACCGGGATTAATATCCCCTGGGCAATCCTGATGGATCCCACATCCGCCTGCAATCTTGACTGCACCGGCTGCTGGGCGGCGGACTACGAAAAAGGAGCGCAACTGCCGAAAGAAACCCTGGACAGGATTATTACGGAAGGAAAAGCGCTGGGTATTTACATGTATCTTTATTCCGGCGGCGAGCCGCTGCTGCGTTTTGCCGATATTGAAGCGCTGGCCAAAAAACACTCCGACTGTATGTTTCTTGCTTTCACCAATGCCACCCTGGTGACGGAAGAAATGGCGGCCCGTATGGCGGAGGCGGGCAATATAGTTCCGGCTGTCAGTATTGAAGGCTTTGCTGCAGAAACGGACATGCGGCGCGGCGCCGGGACATTTGCCAAAGTTGTCACCGCCATGGAAACACTGAAACGGCATGGTGTGGCCTTCGGTTTTTCCGCCTGCTATCACAGCCGGAATACGGAAGCTGTGGCCGGTGAAGATTTTCTTGATTTTTTAATTGAGCAGGGCTGCCTTTTCGGCTGGTATTTTACCTACATGCCCCTGGGGAAAAAGGCCGACGTTTCCCTGCTGGCCACGACCAGGCAGCGCGAACTCATGTATCACACGGTAAGGAAATTCCGGCG
>DUUE01000411.1 GCA_012841735.1 Bacillota bacterium
GCGGGCGACCGCAGTATTTCAGCCCGCACAGGGGTGAGCTGTCACCCACAGTCCTTGCGGCGGCGGCGGCACAGGACTTGCGGGTCATCATGTGGACGCTGGATACTGTGGACTGGAAACTGCCGGGGGTGGATGCCATGTATGAGAAAATCACACAGGGTGCGGAAGGCGGCAGTATGATTCTCATGCATCCGACCGGGCAGACGGCAGAATTTTTACGCCGGGTGATCCCCGCCCTGCGCGCCAAAGGGCTGGAGCCGGTAGCAGTAAGCGAACTGCTCAGTCCGGAATGGGGGCCTGTGGAATAAACCATGAAATCGCGCAGAAAGTTGTTAAGTACGGTCAGGGTCACTTCCGTTTTGCTGCTTTTTGCCGCTCTCATTGTCTTCGCCATAACTTTCAATGTGGGCAACCGTGCCGTTCGCTATTTTAAAGGTGCAAAACGGGGGGTGACTCTGGAAGGCATGGCGCTCGCAGGCATGCTGGAGAATGAAGTACGTGAGGAAGTGAAAAAAATGGCGGCGGCTCTCGGCCGCGCCCCCCGCAATGCGCGCCTGGACAGGGAAACCATGGAGATTATTCCGGAGGAGAAGGGCCTGCTGGTGGATGTGGAGGCAACTGTGGATGCGGTCATGGCGGCGGCGGAGGATGAGGAGGTCGCTCTTGTTGTTATTGTGCTGGAACCGGAAATGACGGAGGAGATTTACCGTTCAATCAACAAAAAACTGTCCGCTTACAGCACCAGCGGGGGAGGCAGTGCGGGGCGGACAGACAATCTTTATGTTTCCGCCAAATATATGAACGGTTATGTTCTGGCGCCGGGCGATGTTTTTTCTTTTAATAAAGTTACGGGACCGCGTACTTTTGAACGGGGCTACAGCATGGCGCCCGTGGTGGGGGGCATGGGTATCGGCGGCGGTGTCTGCCAGGTGGCAACGACAGTCTACAATGCGGCCATGCTGGCAGGCATGGAAATTGTGGAACGCCACCCCCACAGTATTCGCGTCGGGTATGTGCCTCCCGGCAGAGATGCGACAGTGACCGACTATATTGATTTTAAATTCCGCAATTCCACGGAAAAATTTATTCAAATCCGTTCCGGCGCGGGCGGAGGCCATGTCTGGGTGCAAATCTGGAGCCAGTAAAGTATTGACAAAAGCAGCCAAAACAAGTAAAGTGGGGACGATTACGCAGGAAGGAGTACGTTTATGTGCAAAATCTTTGTGCGTGTTCTGCCCCACGGTGAAGGGTTGCCGCTGCCGGCCTATATGACGGCGGAAGCGGCCGGTCTGGATTTATATGCTGCTCTCTCCGATCCTGTCGTACTTTTACCGGGTGAGCGGCTGCCTGTCCCCACAGGTTTGGCGCTTGCCATTCCTGCCGGTTATGAAGCCCAGGTCAGGCCACGCAGCGGCTTGGCGCTGAAACACGGGATTACAGTTCTTAACAGCCCCGGGACAATAGATGCGGA
The DNA here is from genome assembly GCA_012841735.1 of Bacillota bacterium. Lineage (GTDB taxonomy): Bacteria > Bacillota > Dethiobacteria > Dethiobacterales > Dethiobacteraceae > DUUE01. The sequence goes on from DUUE01000411.1 coordinate 1,472, forward strand.
CTACAGGGGAGAAATTGTTGTTATACTTGCCAATCTGGGAAATGAGCCTTTTGTCCTCTGCCGCGGCGACCGGATAGCCCAGCTGGTTCCGGCCAGGGTCGTCCGGGCGGAATTTGTGCCCGCAAAAGACCTGCCGGAGACAGGTCGTGGCAGTCAGGGATTCGGGCATACAGGGTTGTAAGGAGGTTTGCCTTTGCAGAGTCCTTACGAAGAGAAATTGGCGGAACTGCAGCGGGCGCTTGCCGCCGAAGTAAAGCGACTGCAGGGCAGCCTGCATTCCCGGGAAGTGGTGACTGTGAGCCGTAAGCTGGACCGGCTTGTGGTGGAAATGATGCGAAAGGGGGAGCAATAAAGATGTTCCCGCTGTTGTTACTGGCGGCACTGATTGTCCTTTCCGTCTTTCTCCGTGTGCAGAATTACCGTCGCACCGGTGCCTTTGCCCTGCCGGAGCACGCCAAGGAATCGCCTTTTTCCGGGGCATTGCAGGAACTGGTGGCCCATGCCGGCGGTGTTTACCTTTCCCTTGTTCTTCTGGTTTCTTTTTTGCAGCTTGAGGTGGCTGACAGGTGGAATATCATCGGGGTAAAAATAGAACCGCTGGCTTTTCTCTCCATCCTGGTTGCCATTTTCCAACCCTTTGTCATGAAAACATACAGGATGCTCAGAAGGAGCTGAAAAACATGGAATTGTCACAGCTGGGGCGTAAAGAAATTATCAATTTGCATGACGGTTCACGTCTGGGTTATATCGGTGAGTCGGACCTGGTAATTGATGACCATACCGGATGTATCCATTCCATTATTGTTTACGGCAGGACGATGGGAATTAAGGGCAAAAATGCCCGGGAACTTGTCATTCCCTGGGAAGCCGTCAAAAAAATAGGTGAAGAAATTGTGGTGGTTGACCTGGCACCGGGGTTGCAGTCACGCAGATACGGCAATCATGAATAACGGTCCTTTTTCGGTTGATACTAGAGAAAGGCAATTTTGACCGAAAAAGGAGGATACATATGTCGCAGACGATTATCGGGCTGTTTCGCTCCCGGGAACAGGCTGAAGAAGCAATCCGTGAATTAAGGGCACGTAATTTTTCCGATCTTGACATTTCCCTGCTAGCACGGGGAGAGGAAGGAGAAGGCGGAGCGGAAGCCGGTTTTGACGATCAAAACCTGGCGGACGGTGCGGCAACGGGCGGAGCCATAGGCGGCCTTGCGGGACTTTTGGCGGGAGCCGGGGCCCTTTTAATCCCGGGAATCGGCCCCATTATTGCCGCCGGCCCTCTGGCAGGCGCCCTCACAGGGATTGTCACGGGAGGCATTGCCGGCGGGCTCATTGACTACGGCATTCCCGAGGAAGAAGGGGAGCGTTACGAGGAAGAAATAGAGCGTGGCAGCATTATGGTGGCTGTGGAAACAGATGATGAAGACCTGGCGGAAGAAATCATGTCTGTCTTCCGCGAAAACAGTGCGTTTGACATCAAGGCACATGAATAAAAGAGACCCGGCAACTGCCGGGTTTTTTGCCGTCAAAGGGGAAAGCATGCCGCAGGGGCATGCTTTCTTGCTTTGGACCGCTTCCACCATGTAACCTTTGGCGGCGTGTCAAACATATATTAAATTACCTGGGGAAAAAGGTGGGAGCAGGAATGACTTTACTCGCAGGGACAGAGATTGCAATAGTGGGAGGAGACGCAAGGGAAGCCTGCCTGGCGGAGGAACTGCTTGTACTGGGGGCAGAAGTCTGGCTCTACGGTTTTTCCCGCCCTGTCAAAAAACTTGCTTCCGGTGTCAGGGCAGGTCTCCCGCAGCGGGCGGATGTGGTGATTCTGCCGCTGGTGGGAGTTGGCGACGATCAGGCCGTCTATGCTCCCCTGGCAAAGAAGCGTATTTACTTAAAGGATCTGCAAAGTCTCTTTCTTCCCTCCGTTCTGGTCATCTGCGGGAAACTGCCCGGGGCGGAACGGAAAGCCCTGGAGGAAAAACAGGTGACAGTGATCGAAACAGCGGCACTGGAAGAAATAGCCGTTTTGAATGCCATTCCTACGGCAGAAGGCGCCCTTGCTTATGCCATCAGCCATTCTCCCTGGACTTTGTTTGGCAGTAAAATACTGGTCACAGGCTTTGGCCGCTGTGCCCAACCGCTGGCCCGTGCCCTGAAAGCATTGGGAGCCGAGGTGACTGTGGCAGTCCGCCGCAGGGAGGCGGCCGCCGCTGCCAGGGCGCAGGGATTCGGTGCCATTGCTCTCAGTGAAATAATGCAGCATGCCGGGAGTTTCCGCTTTGTTTTCAATACAGTGCCCGCACCGGTGCTTGACCGGAAGGTGCTGGCCGCCATGACGGGCGATGTCTGCATTGTGGACCTGGCTTCACAGCCCGGAGGTGTTGATTTTGCCGCCGCAGAAGAGTTTTCACTGCATGCGGTCCTCCTGCCCGGCCTGCCCGGGAAAACAGTGCCGGCTGCAGCCGGCAAAATCCTGGCAGACGTTTATCCCCATTACATTCTTCTACATAAAGGGAAAGGAGGAACACCAAATGAGGCTTGAGGGGAAAAAAATCGGTTTTGCCGTAACCGGTTCCCATTGCACGCTGGAAGCTGTTTTCCCGGAAATTGAAAAGCTGAAAGCGGAAGGAGCCGAAATTTATCCCATCATCTCCCCCTCAGTGGATGAAACGGATACACGTTACGGAGACTCCACCGAATGGAAAACCAGGCTGGTGAAAGCAACGGGGCGGAAACTGATTAACAGCATTACCGGAGCTGAACCCCTGGGACCGCAGGCCAAACTGGACGCCTATATTATTGCCCCCTGTACCGGCAACACACTGGCCAAACTGGCAAACGGTATCACTGATACACCGGTACTGATGGGAGCAAAAGCACAATTGCGCAATCAGAGGCCTGTTATTCTGGCCATTTCCACCAATGACGGTCTGGGGCTTAACGCCAGGAATATCGGCTGCCTGATTGCCACAAAAAATGTCTACCTGGTTCCCTTTGGCCAGGACAGTCCTTTTATCAAACCTAATTCGCTGGTTGCCAGGCTGGATCTGCTTGTCCCCACTGTCTGTGCGGCCCTGGAAGGAAAACAACTGCAGCCGCTGCTGGTCACATTACCCTCCGGTGAATTTAAATTTTAAGTAAGAAGGTGGAAGCTTGCATCTCGTGATCCAAAAATTCGGCGGCTCCTCCCTGGCAACTCCGCAGAAAAGACAGCAGGCAGTCGAACATATTATCCGGGCAAAAGAGGCAGGCGCGCAGGTAGTTGTGGTTGTTTCAGCCATGGGGCGCCGGGGCGACCCTTACGCTACCGATACGCTGCTTGCGTTTTATCAGGAAGCGGGCGGTAAAGAACTCCCGCGGGAGGCGGATCTGCTCCTTTCCTGCGGCGAAGTGATCTCGGCGGCCGTCATGGCGTCCGCCATTGCCGGCTGCGGCCATGCCGCTGTCGCCCTGACAGGCACCCAGGCCGGAATTGTTACAGACGGTGTTTTTGGCAGCGCGGAAATTGTGCGCATCAGCAAGGAAAATATCTGCCGGCGGCTGCAGGACAATCAGATTGTGGTGGTGACCGGCTTTCAGGGCATTACGCCGGAAGGGGAAATAACAACCCTGGGGCGGGGAGGTTCGGATATTACGGCAGTCGCCCTCGGGGTGGCCCTGGAGGCGGAGGTGGTGGAAATATATTCAGATGTGGATGCGGTGATGACGGCGGACCCGCAGCTTGTGCCGGAAGCAAGGCCCATTACCGACCTGGGCTATCATGAAGTGCTGCAAATGGCGCGTGAAGGCGCAAAAGTGCTCCATCCCCGTGCGGTAGACCTTGCTCTCCGCTATAACGTGCCGTTGCTTTTGAAAAAGACGGGAAGCAGCAAGCCCGGAACTCTGGTCAGCCATCAGAAGGCGGAGGGGTTCAGGGCGTATACGGCAAGGCAAAATGTGGTTACAGGCATTACACATGTGACGGGGCTGGCGCAGGTGCGCCTGCCTGCAGCGGACATGACGGATCTGCAGGTGGAAGAGGTGCTGCAGGAACTGTCCGCCGCAAACATCAGTATTGATCTCATCAGCCTGTCCCCCGGGGAAAAAATGTTTACCATTACAGCCCGGGACGCGGAAAAAGCACAAAGCATAATCAATAAACTCGGGTTTAAAGCGGCTGTTGCGGGAGGATTTGCCAAAGTGACGCTTGTCGGGGCAGGCATGAGGGGCGTTCCGGGCGTCATGGCGCGAATTCTTTCCGCCCTGAATAAAGCCGGGACCACCGTGATGCAAACTGCGGATTCCCATTTAAACATTTCCTGCCTGATTCCGGAAAAAGATGTGAGCAAGGCAGTCCGGGCGCTGCACAGTGAATTTTCCGGCACGGTGGCTGCAAACGGGGACGGTGACAGTGCGCTGCAGGAAGAAAGTGAGAATTTAGTTTGAAAAGACGAGGCCCGTCTGTTATAATAACATAAGCCATTTTACCGGAGGTGACCCGTTTGAAAGCCCCCTTTGGCGAAGTTGTCACAGCCATGGTAACACCGTTTACAGCAAACGGAGAAGTAGCGTATGACAAAGCATGTGAACTGGCACTGCACCTGGTGGAAAACGGCAGTGATGCCATTGTTGTGGCGGGAACAACAGGTGAATCCCCTGTTTTGAGTGTGGAGGAAAAAATCCGCCTTTTTACCGTCATCAGTGAAGCGGTGCAGGGGAAGGCCAAAGTGATTGCCGGCACCGGTTCCAATAACACCGAAGCGTCCCTGGAGCTGACGAAGCAGGCGGAGAAATGCGGTGTCGATGCGGTGATGCTTGTCGTCCCGTATTACAACAAGCCGTCCCAGGAAGGTTTATACCGCCATTTTGCCCGTATTGCGCAGGTGACGGGACTTCCTGTCATGCTTTACAACGTTCCCGGCAGGACGGCAGTGAACCTGGCTGCGGAAACCACCCTGCGGCTGGCCGCCGAGATTAAAAATATTATTGCCGTCAAGGAGGCAAGCGGCAACCTGGAGCAGATTGCAAAAATCTGCGCCCTGGCGCCTGAAGGCTTTTACGTCTACAGCGGCGATGACAGCATGACTTTGCCCATAGTGGCTGTGGGCGGCTGCGGTGTCGTTTCTGTTGCCTCCCATCTTGCAGGGAAGGCGATTAAAGAAATGCTGGGCGCCTATTTTGACGGCCGGGTGGAAAAAGCGGCCGCGATGCATCAGCGCCTTTTGCCTTTGTTTAAAGTGCTCTTTATTACATCGAATCCTGCTCCTGTGAAATGTGCCCTCAAACTGCAGGGTTTTGACGCCGGGCCGCTGCGGCTGCCGCTGGTCGGTCTCACGGAGGAGGAAACGGCCGCGGTGAGGAAAGTGATGCAGGAACTGGGTTGCCTGTAACGACAAAGCGCCTCCCAAAGCAGGGGAAGGCGCTTTTTCTGTCAAGACTTTGACTGTGTTCAGCTTGCATCGTATTTGTGCTTTCAGCTATAATGGAAGCTAGTGATATTTGGTCGTAAACATACAAAAGGGAGGTGAAACGAATTGGCCAACAACGCAACAAGTAAACGCAGAGCCAAGATTAAGCATGTGACGGGCAAGACAGCGGCAAAGCTGCAAATTATCCCCCTGGGCGGGATAGGGGAAATCGGCAAAAATATGTATGTCCTGCGTTTTGAGGATGAAATTATAATCATTGATGCCGGCATGGCTTTTCCTACAGATGAAATGTTCGGGATAGACGTGGTAATCCCGGATATCACATATCTTGAGGAAAATAAAGACAAGATAAAAGCCATCCTGCTGACGCACGGCCATGAAGACCATATCGGCGGCCTGCCGTATGTTCTGAAAAAAATCAATGTTCCCGTCTACGGGACAAAACTAACCCTGGGCCTGGTGGAAGTAAAGCTGCGCGAGCATAATCTGCTTTCAGACTGCTGCCTGCAGATCATCCGCCCCGAGGACAGACTGGAACTTGGCTCTTTCAAAATTGAATTTTTCCACGTTAACCACAGTATACCCGATTCCGTTGGTATTGCTGTTAAAACACCTGTGGGGACCATTGTCTATACAGGAGATTTTAAATTTGACCAGACACCTGTGAACGGGAAACCGACCGATTATTACCGCCTGGCCAGGCTGGGAGAAAAAGGTGTGCTGGTGGCACTGTCCGACAGTACCAATGCCGAACGCCCGGGATATACATTTTCGGAAAAAGAAGTGGGAAATTCAATCATGGAAATTTTCCGGACGGCGCGCCAGCGCATCATTCTGGCAACCTTTGCTTCCAACATTCACCGGATCCAGCAGGTGATAGATGCAGCGCTGTATCATAAAAGAAAAGTGGCCGTCGTAGGCCGCAGCATGGTTAATGCGGTTTCCATTGCCCAGGAACTGGGATATCTGCAAGCGCCGGAAGGGACAATCGTTGATGTGGATGAACTGGCTGCACTGCCGCCCAAGAAAGCCGTGATCCTGACAACAGGCAGCCAGGGTGAGCCC
>DUUE01000182.1 GCA_012841735.1 Bacillota bacterium
ATCTGCAGCTGATAGCCGATATCCAGGTGATTGGTCGGTTCGTCCAGAATGAGGAAATCTGTTTCCTGTGCAATGGCCCTGGCAATGAGTACTCTTTGTTTTTCCCCGCCGGACAAATGGAGGTAATTTCTGTGCGCCATTTCCTCCATGCCCAGAGAGGCCAGCGAGTCCCTAACAATCTGCTTATCCTTTTGATTGTCACCGTCAAAAAGTTTTTTGTGAGGACTCCGGCCCATAGCCACAATTTCTTCCACGCTGAAATCAAAGGGCAGGACGTTTTCCTGGCCGACAACACCGATTTTTGTCGCCGCCTGTTTATACGTCAGTTTAAATAAATCTTCCCCGCCCAGGCGCACAACCCCGGCATCAGGCTGCAGGGCCCGGTAAAGATTTTTTAAAACGGTTGATTTGCCGCTGCCGTTGGGACCAATAAGACCGACGAAGTCTCCTTTTTTGACTGTCAGGCAAATGTCTTCAATCACCGGTTGCTGGTCATAAGCATAACTTAAATTTTCAACCTGTAATTTCATTTTTTCCACCTCACGCTTTTGCCGTATTTCTTTTTAAGAGCCAGATAAATAAGGGACCGCCGCAAAGAGCGGTCAGAACACCCAGAGGCAATTCTTCCGGCGCAATAACCAGCCTGGCGGCCACGTCCACCCACACAACCAGGATGCCGCCCAGCAGGGCACAAACAGGCAGCACTTTTTTATGGTCCGATCCTACCAGTAAACGGGTGATGTGGGGGACCATTAAACCGACAAAACCAATTGTCCCGCTGACGGCAATTGTTGTCCCGGCCATGAGTGAGGCCACCAAAACCAGCATTTTATGCAGGCGAGCCACATTAAACCCAAGGGTTCCGGCTGTCTCGTCACCCATTAAAAGGGCGTTCAGGGCACGGTGGTTCGCCAGCAAAATAATCATGCCAAGGCAAATGGCGCCAAAGGGAAGAGTGAGATACCCCCATTTTGCTCCCGCCAGGCTGCCTGAGAGCCAGAAAGTTACATTATGCAGGCCCAGGGCATTGGGAGCACTCAAGGTGATAATCCGCGTGACCGCATCCATGATCATGGAAAGTGCCACCCCCGACAACAGCAACTGTGTAATGTTGATCCTGCCCCTGACCTGGGAAATGGTATATACCAGAACAATAGTGAGGGCCGCACCCAAAAAGGCACTGATGGACAGGGCATAAGCACCCAGGAAGGAAAAGACGCCAAAGAGCATCCCCAGGGTCGCCGTGGCGGACGCCCCGGAGGATACGCCCAGGATAAAGGGGTCGGCAAGATGGTTTCTGACCAGCGCCTGCATGGCCACTCCGGTTACGGCCAGGGATGAACCGACAACCATGCCCAGTAAAACCCTGGGGAGACGCAGTCCAAAGATTATATTTTCATCCACCCTGGTCCAGGTGGGCGTGATGCAGTCTGTAAGCACAGGAATTCTGCTGCCAATAATTTTTAGCGCCTCGGCGGGAGCCACCCTGACCGGGCCAAGCCCGATGGCGAGGGTAATGGAAATTGCCGCGGCAATGGTCAGCATGATCACTATGACCGGCAGATTGGGATCCTGCCGGCTGAAAACCCCTTTTATCTTCCTCAAAGTGGCGGAATTTTTGCCCATTGTGTCTCTCCTTCAGTAGGTTTGGCCCCGTTTCCCGTCAGCTGCCGGAACATACATGAGAAAGAAGGAACATGTAAATATATAAAAATCTTCGTCTGCAGGAACTTATCTGCGGGAGAAAGAAAAAACCATGAAGTTGACTGAGTCCGCTCAGTCATAACCTTCATGGTTAGTTGCAGGAGAAAGACGCCTGAATTAGAAGCTTGCGGGAATACCTGGGATCAATGCTTTCATAGCATTCTGTTACTTATATTATATACGGAGAGGACAAACTGCACAAGACAGTCAGGAGGTCTTTTTTCCGGCAGATGATACCGCCAGGGGTTGTCTGGCCTTATTGCCTGTGTTATTGTATGACTGGGAAGTAAATTCCTCTCTTTTCCAGCAGCCAGTCCGCAGGGGGTTGCCGGTGAAAGTGCCGGCCGGTCAATAATACAGGTTGAGATCAAAAGTTTCTTTCACGTCTTTCAGGAAATCCTCTTTATGGCTGCAAGCTGCGCCCCAGAAATCATAGTAACAATTGCAAAATTGCGCGTCTATTCTTTCCCTGAGCAAATCTTTTATTTTCTGGTAAGGCGCTTTATAAGCATTAAC
>DUUE01000340.1 GCA_012841735.1 Bacillota bacterium
CGGGGCGGCGCACCTGGCCGGCGTGGTGGCCGCGTATACGGAGCTGCCCGTTATTGGCGTGCCGGTGCTGGGGAAAGCTTTAAGCGGCGCCGATGCCCTGTATTCAATGGTGCAGATGCCTTCCGGCATTCCGGTGGCGGTTGTTGCCATCAACGGCGCCAAAAATGCCGGCCTTTTGGCGGTACAGATTTTAGGCACGGCCGATGAGGTCCTGCGTGGCAAGCTGCAGCAGTATAAAGCCCGGCTGTGCCGGGAAGTGGAGGCCAAAGCGGACATGGTGAGAAAATTGGGCTGGAGAGAGTACCTGGCCGGGAAGCAGAAACGGTAACAGCTGCTTGCCAACAAGCTTTAGTAAACATACAGGCGGGAGCTCCTGCATTTACCGTAGACGGCCGTAAACCGCCGGAACCATGATGCAGGGCGGCAGCCTGGCAGGAGGTAAATACATGTTGGCTGTAGAAAAAAAGGATAAAATGCAGGAAGAATGCGGTGTTTTTGGGATTTATGCCCCGGGCAGTGATGTGGCCCAGCTTACCTATTACGGCTTGTATGCCCTGCAACACCGCGGGCAGGAAAGCGCAGGCATCGCCGTTGCCAACGGCCGTACCGTTACGGGGGAAAAAGGCATGGGCCTGGTGGGGGAAGTGTTTGCCGATACGGGCAAATTGACGCAGATGCAGGGGCATATTGCCGTCGGCCATGTGCGCTACTCTACCACCGGTTCCAGCACGCTGGTCAACGCCCAGCCGCTTCTGGTACGCTACCGCAGCGGCATGCTGGCCATTGTGCACAACGGCAATCTTGTCAACGGCGGGGCTCTGCGACGGGAATTGGAAGAAGAGGGTTCCATCTTCCAGGGAACAACAGACAGTGAAATAATTGCGCACCTGGTGGCACGTTCCGGCGAAAAAATCATTACAGCGGCACTGCCGAAAATCCTCCCCAGGCTGCGGGGGGCTTACTCCTTTATCCTGATGACACCTGACACATTAATCGGCATCCGTGACCCCCACGGCATACGCCCCTTATCCCTGGGGGAAACACAGGCCGGCTATGTCCTTGCCTCTGAAACATGTGCCTTCGACACTGTGGGAGCCAAATTTCTCCGTGATATTAATCCGGGAGAAATGGTGGTCATCGATAAAAAAGGCCTGCGTTCTGAACAGTTTGCGCCGGCGGCAAAACATGCCATGTGTGTCTTTGAATATATTTATTTTGCCCGCCCCGACAGCAACCTGCTGGGGAAAAATGTGCATATGGTGCGAAAACGCCTGGGCAGGCGCCTGGCTCAGGAACACCCGGTGGAAGCCGACATTGTTACCGGTATCCCCGATTCCTCCCTTTCGGCCGCATCCGGTGTGGCGGAACAACTGGGGCTGCCGTATGAAATGGGCCTGATTAAAAACCGCTATATTGGCAGGACATTCATCCAGCCGGCCCAGGAAATACGCGAACTGGGAGTCCAGCTGAAGCTGAATCCGGTGCGGCAGATTGTGGCAGGCAAAAGGGTGGTGATGGTGGACGATTCCCTCGTCCGCGGCACCACATCCTTACGGATTGTGGAAATGCTGCGCCGGGCGGGAGCCAAAGAAGTCCATGTGCGTATCAGCTCACCCCCGGTCATTGCTCCCTGTTATTACGGCCTGGACACATCATCCTCGTCCGAACTGATCGGTGCACGCCTGAGTGTGCCGGAAATCGCCAGAGCAATCGGTGCCGATTCCCTCGGCTATTTAAGCGAAGAGGGTATGCTGGAATGCATAGGCCTGCCGCAGGTAAATTTCTGCACGGCCTGTTTTAACGGTTGTTACCCGGTGGAAGCGGAAGACGGCTGCTGCCGGGCAGGTGAAGAAAATGACGGGGGGTGCGCCGGCTGTGGGCTACACGTATAAAGCTGCCGGCGTCGATATCGATGCCGGCAATGAAGCTGTCCGCCTGCTGAAAAAACATGTACGCTCCACGTACCGCCCCGGGGTGCTGGGGGACGTGGGCGGTTTTGGCGGGCTGTTTGCCCTTTCCGGGAATTACAGGGAGCCTGTACTGGTGTCCGGTACAGACGGAGTGGGCACAAAACTGAAAATAGCCTTTCTTCTGGACAAACATGATACCATCGGCCAGGATGCAGTGGCCATGTGTGTCAATGATATTGTGGTGCAGGGGGCCGAACCGCTTTTTTTCCTCGACTACCTGGCCGTGGGGAAATTGCGGCCGGAACGGGTGGCGGAAATAGTAAGCGGCATAGCCTGCGGCTGCCGCCTGGCGGGTTGTGCCCTGATCGGCGGCGAAACGGCGGAAATGCCGGGGTTTTATGCGGAAGAAGAATATGACCTGGCAGGCTTTGCCGTCGGCGTGGTGGAGCGCAGTGCCATTGTGGACGGCAGCGGCACCCTGCCCGGAGATGTGGTGATCGGCCTGCCGTCTCGTGGCCTGCACAGCAACGGCTACTCCCTGGCGCGCAAAGTTTTACTGGAAAAGGCGGCGCTCCTGCCCGGCACTTACCTGCCCGAACTGGGGAAAACCCTGGGGGAAGAACTGCTTGCCCCCACCAGGATCTACGTCAAAACGATCCTGCACCTGCTACCCCGGGTGCAGGTACGCGGCATGGCCCATATTACCGGCGGCGGGCTGCCGGAAAACCTGCCCCGCTGCCTGCCGGAAGGTATGTGTGCAGAAATAGACCTTAAAGCCTGGACGCCGCCTCCCATCTTCCCGCTGATCCAAAAGCTGGGCGGCGTTCCGGAAGATGAAATGTTCCGTACATTTAACATGGGAATAGGTTTTGTCTGCATTGTCCCGGCGGATGAGGCGGAAAAAGCCTGCCAGGTTTTGCAGACTTGCGGGGAAAAACCGGTTATCCTGGGCAAAGTGGCGGCGGGCAGCGGTGTCCGCTTTTTGTAGCAAGGCAAGGGGGAAGGGTAATGAAAAAAATTGCCGTTCTTGCTTCCGGTAACGGCAGCAATCTCCAGGCTATCATAGATGCCACCAGAGGGGGCAGAATCAGGGACGCCCGTATCTGTCTCGTGATCAGCGACAAAAAAAACGCATATGCGCTGGAGCGGGCTCGCAGATGTAATCTTCCCGTCAGGGTGTTTCTTCACCAAGACTATCCGACACGGGATGCTTATGACCGCGCGCTGGTTGCCTGCCTGCAGGGGGAGGGGATTGACCTTGTGGTCCTGGCCGGTTTTATGCGCCTGGTAACCCCGTATTTTGTCGGGGCTTTTCCCGGGCGTATCATGAATATCCACCCGTCGCTGCTGCCGGCTTTTCCCGGGACACGGGGGGTGGCAGACGCCCTGGAGTACGGGGTGAAAGTTACAGGTGTGACGGTACATTTTGTCGATGAAGGCATGGACACGGGGCCTGTGATCCTGCAGGAAGCAACGTCTGTATATGATGACGATACGGAGGAAAGCCTGGCGGCCAGGCTTCATGCCATTGAACACCGCCTTTACCCCAAAGCCATCGATTTGTGGGTGCGCGGGAAAATAAAAATCGTGGGAAGAAGGTGCCTTCTTGATGACTGAAAAACTGGCCTTGTTGAGTGTATCCGACAAGACGGGCATTGTCGCCTTTGGCAGGGGGCTTGTGCAGCATGGCTTCACCCTTGTTTCCACCGGCGGCACACAGCGTGTACTGCAGGAAGCAGGCCTGCCTGTCATTGGTGTGGCGGATATAACCGGGTTCCCGGAAATCCTGGACGGCCGGGTGAAAACACTGCACCCCAAAATCCACGGCGGCATCCTGGCCCGGCGGGAACTGGATACGCACCGCAAACAGATGGAAGAACATAAACTTTTACCCATTGACATGGTTGTTGTCAACCTTTATCCTTTTGCCGCCACTGTGGCCGGGGAAAATGTCACCCTGGAAGAAGCAATTGAAAATATAGATATCGGAGGACCAGGCATGGTCCGCTCCGCGGCGAAAAATTACCGGCACGTTACTGTTGTGGTCAACCCTGCCCGTTACGAGGGTATACTTGCGGAGCTGGCGGAAAAAGGCAGTGTGAGCGGGGAAACACGTTTTGCCCTGGCAGTGGAAGCGTTCAGTCATACGGCGCACTATGATGCCTTAATTTCCCGCTGGCTGGCGGCACAGGCGGAAGCGGCGCCCATCTTCCCGGAAACAATTGTCCTGCCATACGAAAAGGTACAGGAACTGCGCTACGGGGAAAATCCGGGGCAGCAGGCGGCTTTTTACCGGGAACCGCTGGCAGGGCCGGGAACGGTGGCGGGTTGCAGGCAACTCCACGGTAAAGCGTTGTCTTTTAACAACTTAAACGACCTGCATGCCGCCTGGGAACTGGTGCAGGAATTCGGCGAACCCGCCGCCGTAGCCGTAAAGCATACCAACCCCTGCGGAGTGGCGGTGGGTCCCGATCTATTTACCGCCTTTGCGCGTGCTTACGCGGCGGACCCCGTTTCTATCTTCGGCGGTATAGTGGCGGTAAACCGCCTGCTGGACGCGCAAACGGCGGAAAAATTAAGTGAAATTTTCCTGGAAGTCATTATTGCTCCCGCTTACAGTGAAGAGGCGCTGGCTATTCTTAGGCGCAAAAAAGACCTGCGCCTGCTGGCAGCCCCGCTGCCGGCCAGGCGGGAGGCTACTGACCTGAAAAAAGTCTCCGGCGGCCTGCTTGTACAGACACTGGATATAACACCAGTCACGGCGGAAGGCTGGCAGGCAGTGACTGCGCGCAAGCCGACGCCCGCACAGGTGGCCGACATGGTCTTCGGCATGAAAGTGGTAAAACATGTCAAGTCCAATGCCATCGTCCTGGTGAAAGACGGACAGACTCTGGGTATCGGTGCCGGGCAGATGAACCGTGTCGGCGCCGCCCGCATTGCCCTGGAACAGGCCGGGGATGAAGCGGCCGGCTCCGTCCTGGCGTCCGATGCATTCTTCCCCTTCCGGGACACGGTGGATGCAGCCGCAGCCGGCGGCGTGGCGGCCATTGTCCAGCCGGGCGGCTCCGTCAAAGACAAAGAGTCCATTACCGCCTGTGATGAACACGGGATAGCCATGGTGTTTACCGGTGTCCGTTACTTTAAACACTGACTTGTGTGAAGATATTTCTGAACAGGAGGACAAATATGCGTGTTTTAGTTGTGGGCGGCGGCGGCAGGGAACATGCACTGGTCTGGAAACTGCGGAAAAGTCCCCGCGTCAAAAGAATCTACTGCGCTCCCGGCAATGCAGGCATAGCAGAACTGGCCGAATGTGTGGACATAGCGGCGGACGACATCACAAAACTGGTCAAATTTGCAGAGGAGCAGGAAATTGAGCTTACTGTGGCCGGCCCGGAGGCGCCGCTGGCAGCCGGGATAGCCGATGCTTTCAAGGCAGAGGGCCTGAAAGTGTTCGGGCCGGTTGCGGCGGCCGCCCGGCTGGAAGCAAGCAAAGTATTTGCCAAACAACTGATGCAGAAATACGGTATCCCCACGGCGGAAAGCCGTACTTTTACCGTGGCGGAAGATGCCCTGGAATATATCCGTAGAAAAGGGGCGCCCATTGTGGTAAAGGCGGACGGGCTGGCGGCAGGGAAAGGTGTAATTGTGGCACAGACAATGGCTGAGGCGGAGGCAGCCGTCAAGCGCATGCTGGTGGCGGGGGAATTTGGCGCAGCCGGCAAGAGGATAGTGCTGGAAGAATACCTTGCCGGAGAAGAAGTGTCCGTGCTGGCTTTTACCGACGGGAAGGCGGTGGTACCCATGGCAGGTGCCCAGGACCATAAAGCCGCCTATGACCATGACCGGGGTCCAAATACGGGCGGCATGGGCGCGTACTCGCCCGCTCCCGTCCTGACGCCGGAGTTGTTGCAGCAGGTAAGGAGGGAAATTCTTGAGCCCACCGTGGACGGGCTGCGCCGGGAAGGCATTACTTTCCAGGGGGTGCTGTATGCCGGCCTGATGCTGACGGCGGACGGCCCCAAGGTGCTGGAATATAATGTACGTTTTGGCGACCCGGAATGCCAGGCAATCCTGCCCCGCCTCAAAGGCGACCTGGCGGAAATCATGCTTGCCGTCAACAGCGGCAGCCTGGCGGAAGCAACAATTGCCTGGCATGACCGGCACACCGCCTGCGTGGTGATGGCTTCCGGCGGCTATCCCGGTACATATGCCACAGGGAAAGTTATTACCGGGCTTGCAGAAGCGGCAGCCATGCCGGATGTATATCTTTTCCACGCCGGGACCGCCGTGCGGGACGGGAAAATTGTAACTGCCGGCGGCCGCGTCCTGGGAGTGACCGCCTGGGGCGATACACTGGCATCCGCCCTGGAAAAAGCTTACCGGGCTGTCCGCACCATCCGCTTCGAAGGTGCCCACTACCGCAGCGACATCGGCCATCGGGGCCGGGCCGGAACTTCTTAAACTTTCCCGGGCACACACTGCCAAACCGTATCACCGCGCTGCGTCCGAAAAGTGATTTGCGGGCTGCTGCGTGCTGCGGCAGGTTTTAACTGCCTGCCGCAGCAGGAAAGGATTATGGGGCAAACTGCGGAAACACTACTGACAGGCAGCGGAACTGCCGGACAGGAAAAGGAGTGATGACGATGAAGGACCGCCGCGGTGTGGTCATGGTGTATACGGGGAACGGAAAAGGAAAGACAACCGCCGCCCTGGGCCTTGCCCTGCGGGCAAGCGGGCACGGGGAAAAAGTTTTTCTGGTCCAGTTCCGGAAAAATGACCCGACATACGGGGAAATACAGGCCATTCGCAAGTTTTTGCCCAATATTACGGTTGTCCAGTCGCAAGAGGGACGTTTTGTGCTGAACGGTAATTTTACACCGGAGGATTACCGGGATGCGGAAAATATTTTCCGGCAGGGCAGGGAGGCTGTCTTGTCCGGGGAATACGGCCTTGTTATTTTTGATGAAATCAATTTTGCCATAGCCAACGGCCTGGTTAAAGTCCCGGATCTTTTGGCACTGCTGAAAGAGCGTCCGCCCCATGTCAATGTGGTCCTGACAGGCAGGTATGCCGATGCTGCCATCGTGGAAGCGGCCGACCTTGTCAGCGAAGTGCGGGAGGTAAAACATCATTTTCAGTCCGGGATCAAAGCTCAGCCGGGCGTGGAGTATTAAAAGCAAGAATGCAGTTGTAAAACCAGGGCCCGCCGGATATAATATTATATACGAACATATGTTTGGCGGGAGGCGGGCCGGTGAGCTTTGTCCATTTGCGGGTACACAGCGAATACAGTTTTCTGCGGGGGGCATGCCGCCTGGAAAGCCTGGTGCTGCGGGCAAAGGAACTGGGCATGCCTGCGGTGGCTTTGACTGATTATGGAGTGTTGCACGGAGCGGTGCGTTTTACCGAACTGGCACGCACACACGGTATTATGCCGCTTTTGGGTGTGGAAACAGTGGTGGGCGGGTTGCCGGCAGTGCTTTTGGTGCGCAACCGCGCCGGCTGGGGAAATCTCTTAAAGCTGGTAAACAGCCTGCAGTTAGCCCGCGCGCAAAAAACTGCGCTTTCCGTGGCGGAGGTGGCAGCCTGCAGCGAAGGCCTGACAGTGCTGTTACATACATGCGGGGAAAATATGCCGCCTGCGGCGGGGCAGCGTGCAGTGACGGCACGCCGCCTGCTTGAGCAGTTGCGGCCTTTTTGTGCCGAACTTTATCTTGCCCTGGAAGATGCAGGGCTGCCCGGAACGGAGCGCTGCAACAGGCTCCTGGCGCAGGAGGCGGCGGCACTGGGGATTCCCCTGGTTGCCACCCATAATGTGCATTATGTGCTGCCGGCCGAGGATACAATCTACCGCATGGTAAACTGCATCCGTACAGGAAGGCCGCTGGCCGGCGCCCGGCAGGCTTTTCTGCCCGGCAAAGATTACAGCCTGCTGCCGGCGGAAGAGATGCGGCGCCGCCTGCAGGTTTACCCGCAGGCATGTGCAAACACGCTGCGTATTGCCGGGCAGTGCACATTTATCCTCAGGCGGGAGGAAATGCACCTGCCTCAGGTCGGCAGTGACGGGGGAGAGCCGGCGGAGACGGTACTGCGCCGCCTCTGCAGGGAAGGCATGGTGCGGAGGGGCATGCTGCGCCCGGAGGCGGAAAGCCGCCTGGAACGGGAACTTGCCGTCATTTCTTCCCGGGGGCTGGCACCGTATTTTCTCATTGTGCATGATATTGTCTGCCAGGCGAGGGCCAGGAAAATTCCTGTGGGTCCGGGCCGGGGATCGGCCGGAGGCAGCCTGGTGGCTTACCTCCTGGGAATTACCGGCATTGACCCGCTCAAGCACGGACTCTATTTCGAGCGTTTTCTCAGCGAGGACCGTGCCGCCTTTCCCGACATCGACCTGGATGTCTGCCAGCGGCGCCGTGAAGAACTGCTTACCTATCTCAGGACACGCTACGGCAACGGCCGGGTGGCCCAGGTTGGCACTTTCAGCACCCTGGGCGCCAGGGCGGCAGTGCGGGAAGTGGGGAAAGTGCTGGATGTAAGTATGCAGCAGGTAACGGCCGTGGCGGAAGCCCTGCCCCATGTTTCCGGGCAGGGCGGGATTGACGCCGCCCTGCGCCATTTCCCGGAACTCCAGTCACAGCGTGTGCAGGACAGGGAGGCGCGGGCGGTGCTTGCCGGGGCACGGCGGCTGGAGGGGCTGGTCCGGCACCTTTCCACCCATGCCAGCGGCGTCATTTTGGGTGTGACGGACCTGGCGGGTACGGCGCCGCTGTGCCGTGGGCCTGCCGGCGAAGTCCTGACACAGTGGGACAAAGACGATGTGGAAGCCATGGGCTTCCTGAAAATAGATCTGCTTGGTTCACGCAACCTGACCATTATTCATGATACGCTGGCATCAGTCAAGCGGCGCCGGGGGGAGGCGCCGTCTGTGGAGGAGATCCCGGACGCTGACGCGGAAACATATGAGATGTTGCGGCGCGGTGAGAGCCTGGGCTGCTTTCAGCTGGAAAGCACCGGCATGCGCCGCGTCCTGCGCCTGCTGGCGCCCCGCCGGCTGGAAGATCTCATCCATTTGCTGTCTCTCTACCGCCCCGGCCCCTGGGAAAGCGGCATGGTGGAAAGATTTGTCGCCCGCCGCCGCGGAGCGGAAGAAACCACCTGCCCGCACCCGTCTTTGGCTCCCATCCTGGCGGAAACTTACGGGGTGGTTTTATACCAGGAGCAGGTGATGCGGATTGCCTGTGAAGTGGCCGGGTATACACCCGGCGAGGCCGACTCCCTGCGGCGGGAGCTGGGGCACCGCCAGCCTGCCCGGCAGGACTGCCACCGCCGGAAATTTGTGCGCGGTGCCAGGGAAAAGGGGCTGACGGCGGCGGAGGCGGAAGATGTTTTTGCCTATCTCTGCCGTTTTGCCGGCTACGGCTTTAACAAGGCTCACGCAGTTGCCTATGCCCTTGTTTCCTACTGGACCGCCTACCTGAAGCGGCATTACCCGGTAGAATTCTATGCGGCACTGCTGTCGGCCGGTTTCGGCTACTACGGCATGACCGTTTATGTCCATGAGGCCCGCCTGCGGGGGATTCCGGTATTGCCCCCGCAAATCAATAAAAGCAGTTACTTGTTCCTGCCCGAGGGAAACTGCGTGCGCACGGCACTGCCGCTGGTGCGGGATGTGGGAAGCTGCGGGGTGGCCGCCATTATGCGTGCCCGTGAAAGCGGCCCCTTTACTTCGCTGCAGGATTTTTGCCGGAGGGTGGGGCGGTCCGCCCTGCGCCGCAGTGCCCTGGTGCACCTGATTAAAGCGGGTGCTTTTGACGGTCTGGGGTTGAACCGCCGGCAGGCGCTGTCTGTCCTGGACCGGGTTCTGAAAGGGACGGCGC
>DUUE01000261.1 GCA_012841735.1 Bacillota bacterium
GAAAAACAGGGAAGACGGAAGAGGATTATATTTAAAGTATCAGGATGACATTGCGCAGGTTACACCGCAGGAGGCTTTTGAGGTTTTCTCCTCCCTGCTGGAAAAGGGGGTTGAGGCCTCGGAAATCTTGGTTTTCCTGGACAAGATGATTAATGCTTTTTATAAAAGCCTGTCAGCTCACCGGTGGGAAAAGCCTGACGATGCGGTTTTACTGCAGCTTCTGTGCAGGGAAAATGAAGCATTGGAGCAAAAAATTGAAAATATTAAGCAAATGCTCAAAGATCCCGGCTATTTTACCGACAGGAAAGATGAACTGTTGCAGCGGCTGCAGGAATTGCAGGAATTCAGCGGCCATTATGAAAAAAAAGAGAATATTTTATTTCCGTTTTTGGAGAAAAAGGACTGGAAGTTTGCCGGTCTCTCCATTATGTGGCAATTGCATTCGGATATAAAGGCACAGCTGAAAAAGGTTATTTCTCTCCTGCAGGCTGGTTGTGATGAAGAAGAATTCATCATGGAGTATGCCAAGCTTGTTTTTGCCATGCTGGGACTGGTTTATAAGGAAAATCTGATTCTTTTCCCTGCCGCCAGTGAAGTTCTCACCGGGGAAGAGTGGCAGGAAATGTTGGAGCAAAGCCTGGAGTACCCCTTTCCTTATATTGAAAAACCTGATCTTGCCCCGGGCAGGCGGCCGGCGGCGGACAGAAGCGCTGCAGTTACAACCCCGGAAGGGCTGCGCCTGGTGACGGAAACCGGTGAATTGGATACTGAACAGCTGCTGCTGATCCTTAATACCCTGCCCGTTGACATCACATATGTGGATGAAAACAATAAAGTCCGTTTTTTTTCCCGGCCCAAAGACAGGCTGTTCCCGCGTTCCCCGGCTGTGATCGGCAGGAGTGTGGAAAATTGCCATCCCCCTGAAAGTGTACATGTTGTTACGGAAATCGTGGAAGCGTTCAGGTCCGGAAAGCAGGACCGTGCCCGCTTCTGGCTGGCCGTCAAAGGCAGGAAAGTACTGATCCAGTATTTTGCCCTGAGAAATGCAGAGGGGCAGTATAAGGGAGTACTGGAAGTGAGCCAGGATATCGGTGAGATTCAGGAGCTTACAGGAGAACGCAGATTGCTGCAGTGGGAAAATGACTGATTCACGGCCTGACAGAAAACCCCCGCACCGGTGCGGGGGTGTATTTTTTGCCGGCCACGGCGGGGAACAATGCTGGTGCTGTTCCGTCTAAAGAAAAGAATACAGTGCCTGACAAGGAGACTGCAATGGTATTTGCCGGCCTGGTTTTTTTGTATTGCTTTCTGCCGCCACTGCTTGGCTGTTATTTCCTGGTTCCGGACAAACTGAAAAACCACGTCCTGCTTGCGGCCAGCCTGCTTTTTTATTTTTACGGGGAACCCGCTTACTTCCTGCTGCTGTTTCTTTCCCTTGCTTCAGGGTATTTGCACGGTCTGGTCATTGACAGGTACAGGGGAAGAAGCATCGCACGGCCGGTATTTATATCCTCGCTCTGTGTCAGCCTCGGCCTGCTTTGCTATTATAAATATGCCGGCTTTTTCCTTGCAAGCTTCCATGCTTTGCGGGGGACAGGGCCGGCGCCGCTGCGGCAAATGCAGCCGCTTGGCATTAGTTTTTACACTTTTCAGATTGTCAGCTACACCATTGATGTTTATTACGGGAGGGTGGCGGCACAAAAAAGTTTCCTGAAATTCGCCCTCTATGTCAGTATGTTTCCACAGCTTGTGGCCGGGCCCATTGTGCGCTATACAGATGTGGCCGCCGCACTGGACCGGCGTACAGGCAGCGCGGCGGAAATTGCCTGCGGTGTCAGACGTTTCATTGTCGGCCTTGGCAAAAAAGTACTTCTGGCAAATACACTGGGCGAGCTCTGCAAGGCTGCCACCCCGTCCGGTGCCGGAACGGTGGCTGCTTACTGGCTGGCGGCCATTGGCTTTACACTGCAGATATATTTCGACTTCTCCGGCTACAGTGATATGGCCATCGGCCTGGGCAGGATTTTCGGCTTTCATTTTCCGGAAAATTTTCTCTACCCTTATATTTCCCGCAGTATAACTGAATTCTGGCGCCGCTGGCATATCTCCCTCAGTAGTTGGTTCCGTGATTATGTTTATATCCCTTTGGGGGGAAGCCGGGTGGCTGCCGGTCGTCTTATGCTTAATCTTACAATTGTCTGGTTTTTAACCGGCTTCTGGCATGGCGCCGGCTGGAATTTTATTGCCTGGGGACTCTACTTTGCCTTGCTGCTGGTGGTGGAAAAATTCTATCTGCTGAACCGGCTGGAAAAACTACCCGCTTTTGTCCGGCATTTATATGTGCTTTTTTTTGTTGTCCTGGGCTTTGTGCTGTTCAACGCCGCCGGGCTGAGCGACGGCCTGGACAGGATCGCCGCCATGTTTGGGTTGGCGGGAATTCCGCTGACAGATGTGCAAACACTTTATAATGCCGGAAGCTACGCTGTTGTTCTGCTGATTGCCGCTTGCGGAGCCACTCCGCTGCCTGCCATGGCAGCGGCTGCCCTGAAAAAAAGCAGGGGAGGCAGGCTGTGCTTAACAATCGCCGAACCGCTCTGCCTGCTCCTGATACTGCTTGCTGTTACGGCTTACCTGGTAGACGGTTCTTTCAATCCTTTCCTCTACTTCCGTTTTTAGGAGTGAGTTCAGTGCCGGGAAAAAGAAAAAATCTGGCAGTAATAATACTGTTTTCAGCCGTGCTCGGCATCTTTTCCCTCGGTCATGTCCTGTTTGCCGACGGCACCGTTTCTTACAGTGAAAGAAGGTTGCTTGCCCGCTTTCCCGCCCTGACGCTGCAAAATCTGTCCGGCGGGCAGTGGGCTGACGAGTTTGAGAAATATCTTGCCGATCAGTTTCCTTACCGCGACAGTTTCAGGGCCTTAAAAGCGGCGGTGCACTTTTGGCTTTTCCACCAGAAAGACAAAGACGGCCTGTATTATGCCGACGGGCATTTGCTGAAACTTGATTACCCGCTCAGGGAACATGCTGTGCTGCGGGCGGCGGATAAATTCAGTGCACTTTATGATACTTATTTGCAGGGAATGCGTGTTTTTTATGCTGTTATCCCGGATAAAAATTATTTTGCCGCGGCGAAAAACGGCTATCCCGCCCTGGATTACCGGCGACTGGAAGCACTGCTTGCAGACAGGCTGCAGGAAATGAAGTATATCAGCCTTTTTGATTGCCTGGAACTGGATGATTATTTCCGGACAGACCTGCACTGGCGCCAGGAGCGCCTACAGGCTGTGGTTGACAGGCTGGCTGCAGAGATGGGTCTCCCCCGGGACCTGGCGTCAGCAGACTATGACAAAGTGGCGCTTTCCCCTTTTTACGGTGCCTATTACGGCCAGTACGGACTGCCGCTGCCTCCGGAGGAACTGGTTTACCTGACAAATAAGGCTATAGAGCAGGCTTCAGTAAAAATTTACGGACAAAACGACCCCGCCCCGGTATATGACCCGGCCAAATTTACAGGGGTTGATCCGTATGATATTTTCCTGGCCGGGCCCGTCCCCCTGGCGGAAATAGAAAATAACCTTTCCATCACGGAGAAAGAACTGATTTTGTTCCGTGATTCCTTTGGCAGCAGCCTGGCGCCGCTGTTACTTGCCGCATACCGCAAGATTACACTGGTTGATTTGCGCTACGTGTCACCTGCCCTGCTGGGGGAATTGCTGGCTTTCGGCACGCAGGATGTGCTTTTCCTTTATAACACCCATATCCTGAATCACGGTGAAATGCTGAAGTAAAAGCATTTACTCCTGCAAGGGAACAAATTCTGTTGCCTGCCGTCTTGTAAAAAGCAAGAAACAATTTATTAAAGGAGGCCACCCATGAAAAAATTAGTTGTTGTTTCCCTGGTATTGATTTGCGTTCTGGCCCTTGGAGGATGCCGCAAGCAGGATAGCCAGGCCGGCAGGTTGGAAGAAAGCCTGGAAGATATCCTGGCTCATATTTATGCAAATGCGGAACTGGACGATTTTTTCCGGGAATATCTGAAAACCGGTGTGGAGACAGTGGAAATTAACAGTGAAAACTGCAGTTATCACCTGGGAACCGAGATTGACTTTGCAGAAGCAATAGCTTCAGTTCCGCTGATGATGCCGTCAGCGTATGAGTTGTGCCTGGTCCGTGCCAAAGAAGGAGCGGATATAGAAGCACTCAAGGAAAGCATCGAAGAAAATGTAGACCCCCAAAAATGGGTGTGCGTGGGGGTGGATCCGGAAAATATCATTGTTGACAATATCGATGATGTCATTATTCTGATTATGAGCGACGAGCAAGGGAAAGCCCTGCACGATGCTTTTCTTGCCCTGGCGGAGTAGAAGTGCAGGCGGCAACCGGATAGCAGATACGGACATAGTGAGGCCGGAAGCAAATGCTTCCGGCCCCACTTCTTTTTGCTGTCCGTTCAGCAGCCGCCGCCATTTTTGCGGTTTTTATCCGCACACTTATTTTTCTTTAGCCTGTCAGCAAAAGGTTCGTCAGCAAATTCAACGCTGTCTGTCACATCGCTGACATAACAGTTGTTGCGTGCTTTCCGCACAATGTCGTCAGCTTTTTTGCGGTTGAATTTCCGGTCTTTTTTGGCCACCTGTGCCAGTCACTCCTTTGCTTTTTTAGGCTGCACCGATAGTTTTTGCAGCATGGCGGTGATTATGACTGGAACATTAAACAAGGAGATATTTATCTTACTTGGATTGCTTTTTTTAACTATTTTTTAACTAATATCGTATAATAATTCGCTTATACTAGGTTCAAGCACAGTTACGGGGAGGAAAAACGACAAGTGGCAAGCGGTGAGCTTATTTTACGTCTTTTTGTTTCTGTTTTGCTGGGCGGACTGGTAGGGCTGGAAAGGGAACGGCACAATCGCCCTGCCGGTTTGCGCACACACATTCTGGTTTGCCTGGGTTCAGCACTGATTATGATAGTTTCCTTCGCAGGATTCAGCGGCACTTTTGGTTTTAGCGGTGATCCGGCACGGATTGCTGCGCAGGTCGTCAGTGGAATAGGCTTTTTGGGAGCAGGAACAATCCTCAGACAAGGCGGCTTTGTCAGGGGGCTGACAACGGCGGCCAGCCTGTGGGTGGTTGCCGCCGTGGGACTTTCCGTAGGCATTGGTTTATATCTGCCGGCAGTGCTGACTACCATCTTCGTTTTAGGTTGCCTGTGGCTGTTAAATAAAATTGATACTTCCGGAGCGGACCATCACCGTAAACGGCAGCTCTGGCTGCGGATGAAAAAAACACCGGGTGCGGTGGAGCAGATTGGCAGCATTTTAAAAAGCATGGATATTGCTCTTGTCAGCATGCACCTGGCGGAGTCCGGCCCGCCAGGAAAGACAGATCCGGAAAGTATGGAACTGACCATGGCCGTCAACATCCCCGTTGATATAGAGCAGACGGAGTTTATGGCACAGATCATGCGGCTGCCGGGCTTGCTCGAGGCCGGTATGGAAAAGTCAAAACGCCAGGTATAACAGCCAAAACGGCTTTGCCGGCACAATAGGGACTTGGCAGGTTGCTCAAGGGCGGACAAGATATATTTGGAAAAAATAATGTAAAAAAAGCAGCGGGAATGAGCAAAATATTGTTAAAGGTCGGGGAAGGTCAAAAATGAGGTTACACAAGGGGAGGCCGCATTTGGCAGCGGGCAGAGGTTGGGCTATAATAGTAATAGTCAGAAAAGGTCAAAGAGGTGGCTTATGAGTAACCTGGCAGACCATATTGAAGCATATATCAAAAGGTTATTGGCGGCCAGCCCCAATGCGACACTTATTTTGCAGCGCAAAGAACTGGCGGAACTTTTCCGCTGTGTTCCTTCCCAGATTAATTATGTCTTATCAACACGCTTTACAACTGAACGCGGTTATCTGGTGGAAAGCCGCCGGGGCGGCGGCGGGTACCTAAAAATCAGGCGGCTTGATTTAACCCGT
This sequence comes from Bacillota bacterium, assembly GCA_012841735.1. GTDB lineage: Bacteria > Bacillota > Dethiobacteria > Dethiobacterales > Dethiobacteraceae > DUUE01. The sequence continues at coordinate 5,978 of DUUE01000261.1, forward strand.
ACCAAAGTCATGCAGTTGCTTTCCAGGCTGAACGAATTGTCACATGGAGTGACAAAAGATGAAGCATTGGATTTTATTACCAGACTGACGGATGACCGCCTGATAACGCACCGGGAAAGCCGGCTGATGAAAGCCGTCCTGGCGGAGGAGTCCCTGCTTGCGTCGGAAGTGCCGGCCAAAATACTGGTGCGAATGCTGGAAGTAATCTTGGAGGATGCTTAACGGAGGTGTTATCATGCTTTGTCAGAATTGTAAACAGCGACAGGCTACAGTACATCTGACACAAATTATTAATGATGAAAAGCATGTTCAGCATTTGTGCGAACAGTGTGCGCGGGAAAAAGGTGAATTTACTTTTGATTTTCCCTCCTTTTCCCTGCAGAGCCTGCTCACAGGCCTGATGAACCTGGATACACAGTCCGCCGGGCAGGTTGTGGGCTTTGGGACAAAAAAGTTACAATGTGAAAACTGCGGCCTCACGTATGCACAATTCGGCCAGCTTGGCCGTTTTGGCTGCAGCCGGTGTTACAGCGCTTTTGGCGAACGCCTGGTTCCTTTAATGCGCAGAATTCACGGTTCCACACAGCACCTGGGTAAAATTCCCAAACGTGCCGGAGGGTCTTTAAAATTGCGCAGAAATATTGAGGAATTGCGGCAGAAACTGCAGGAAGCGGTGGCACGGGAAGAATTTGAGCAGGCGGCCAAACTGCGCGATCAAATCCGCCAACTGGAAGAACAGGCCCGGGAGGGTGAAAACAATGAACAGTAAACAAAAAAAGATCAGCCTGAAAGTCAGTGAATGGCTGCGTTCGCCTGGTCCGGACGGAGATATTGTTTTGAGCAGCAGGGTACGCCTGGCGCGCAACCTGCGGGATTTTCCCTTCCCTTACCTTGCGTCCGACAACCAGTCGGCTGCCGTACTGGAGCAGGTGCGGGCTTTGGTGCCTGCATTGTCCGCCGCCCATGGTCCCATCACGGCTTATACCATGAACGAGCTGGACAGCCTGGAGCGGCAAGTCCTGGTGGAGAAACATCTTATCAGCCCGGCTCTCGCAAACAACCAGCAGCAGAATGCGGCGGTCCTGCTGCGTGAAGATGAAGTGATCAGCATTATGGTTAACGAGGAAGATCACCTGCGCATTCAGTGCCTGCTGCCGGGCTTGCAGCTGGAACGCGCCTTGCAGCTGGCCGAAGAGTATGATGACCTGCTGGAAGAGAAGCTTGATTATGCTTTCGATGAACAATGGGGGTATTTGGCTGTTTGCCCCACCAATGTGGGTACAGGGCTGCGGGCGTCCGTAATGGTCCACCTGCCGGCGCTAATGCTGACAAAACAGGTCAACCGTATTCTCCAGGCCATTGCACAGGTCGGTTTGGCAGTACGCGGCATCTACGGCGAAGGGTCGGAGATTAAGGGCAACCTTGTGCAAATATCCAATCAGATTACCCTGGGGCAGAGCGGCGAAGAGATTGTCAGAAATCTTTACGGTGTAACGAGGCAGGTTGTGGAGCAGGAAGCACAGGCGCGGCAAATCCTGCTTAATGAAGGCAGGGACAGAATTGCCGACCGGGTGAACCGCTCACTGGGGATCCTGCGCTATGCCAGGCTTATTTCTTCGCAGGAAGCCATGCAGCTTCTGTCTGATGTCCGCCTGGGTGTAGATATGGGACTTATCGGGGAAGTTGACGGAAGTATATTAAAAGAATTGCTTCTCCTGCACAGACCGGCATACCTGCAGTATTTGACGGGCCGGGACCTGGACAGTTTTGACCGGGACCGTGTAAGAGCAAAACTGATCCGCCTGCGTTTGGCAGGAAAGCACCTGACTGAGAAGGAGGAATAAAAATATGTCTATGTTTGGGCGTTATACACAAAGAGCACAAAAAGTTTTGCTGTTGGCACAGGAAGAGGCGAGGCGCCTGTCCCACAGTTTTGTGGGGACAGAACATATCTTGCTCGGCCTTGTCCGGGAGGGAGGCGGCATTGCCGCCAGAGTCCTGCTTTCCCTGGGCGTTGAATTGGATGCGGTCCGGACTGAAATTGAAAAGCTGATGGGCAAAGGTGACCAGCATGTATCACTGAATTTAAGTTATACACCCAGGGCCAAAAAAGTGATCGAGCTGGCCATTGAAGAAGGACGGAACCTGGGGCATAACTATGTGGGCACAGAACATTTGCTGCTGGGTTTGATCCGGGAAGGTGAAGGCATTGCCGCCCAGGTGCTGATGAATATGGGCATTGATCTTGACAAAGCCCGCAAATCTGTTCTTGCCCTCCTGGGCGGTGTGGAAGGGCAGTCGCAGCCTGAAGGCGGCCAGGCAACTTCTACACCCACGGTGGACCAGTTCGGCCGTGACCTGACTAAAATGGCAAAAGAGGGCAAGCTGGACCCGGTGATCGGCCGGGAGGCAGAAATTGAACGGGTAATTCAGGTTTTGTCCCGCCGGACAAAAAACAATCCCTGCCTGATCGGAGAGCCGGGGGTAGGCAAAACAGCCATTGCTGAAGGTTTGGCTCAACGGATTAATGAAGGCAATGTGCCCGAAAACCTGAAAGGCAAGCGGGTTGTGTCGCTGGAACTGGCGGCTGTGGTGGCCGGGACAAAATACCGTGGGGAGTTTGAGGAGCGACTGAAAAAACTGATAGACGAACTGCGTTCCGCGGGCAATGTTATTATCTTTATTGACGAATTGCACACCATTATCGGTGCCGGTGCGGCGGAAGGAGCCATTGACGCTTCCAATATTCTGAAACCGGCATTGGCCCGGGGCGAGCTGCAGGCCATCGGTGCCACCACCCTGGATGAATACCGCAAGCATATTGAGCGTGACCCGGCACTGGAGCGGCGTTTCCAGCCCATTACCGTGGGCGAGCCGACCAAGGAAGAAACGCTGGAAATTCTCGTGGGGCTGCGCGACCGTTATGAAGCTCATCACCGTGTTAAAATTACCGATGAAGCACTGCAATCTGCCGTAAACCTGTCTGCCCGTTATATCAGTGACCGTTTCCTGCCTGACAAAGCCATTGATTTAATTGACGAAGCCGCTTCCCGCGTGCGCATGAAAGCTTATACCGCGCCGCCGGATCTGAAGGAACGGGAAGAACACCTGGAAACTCTGCGGCAGGAAAAAGAAGCCGCTGTCCGCAGCCAGGAATTTGAGCTGGCAGCCCAGCTGCGTGACAAGGAGCAGCAACTGAAAGAAGAACTGCAGAACCTGAAAAAGGAATGGGAGCAAAGGAAACTGACCGATACCCAATCGGTAACGGCTGATGATATTGCCCAGATTGTTTCCGCCTGGACCGGCGTGCCTGTGAACCAGCTGGCAGAGGAAGAAACCGAGCGCCTGCTGAATATGGAAAACATCCTGCACCAGCGCGTTATCGGCCAGTCAGAAGCGGTTGAAGCCGTCTCCCGTGCCATTCGCCGCGCCAGGGCCGGCCTGAAAGACCCCAAGCGACCCATCGGTTCGTTTATCTTCCTGGGGCCTACCGGCGTGGGGAAAACGGAACTGGCGCGTGCTTTGGCGGAAAGCCTGTTTGGTGATGAGGATGCTTTAATCCGGCTGGATATGTCCGAGTATATGGAAAAACACACTACCTCCCGCCTGGTAGGGTCCCCGCCCGGTTATGTGGGCTATGACGAGGGCGGCCAGCTGACGGAGAAAGTGCGCCGGAAACCGTATTCCGTGGTGCTCTTTGATGAGATTGAGAAAGCACACCCCGAAGTATTTAATGTGCTGCTGCAGGTACTGGAAGACGGACGGCTGACAGACGGGAAAGGCAGAACAGTGGACTTCCGCAACACCGTCATTATCATGACTTCAAACGTGGGGGCCAGCGAGTTGAGAAAGCAATCCACGCTTGGTTTCCGGGCGGCAGATGAAGGCCAGGCATATGAAGACATGAAAGAAAAGATTTTTGACGAACTGAAGCGGACTTTCAGGCCGGAGTTTTTAAACAGGCTGGATGAAGTGATTGTTTTCCACCCGCTGAACCAGGAGCATCTGGCCAAAATTGTAACCCTCATGCTGCGCGAGGTGGAAAAAAGGCTTGGCGATTATGGCATTGCCCTTACAGTCAGTGATGCGGCCAAGAAACTGCTGGCTGCGGAAGGGTACGATCCCACCTACGGAGCAAGACCTTTGCGCCGCGTAATCCAAAGGAAGATTGAGGACGAGTTGTCCGAACGGATGCTGCGCGGTGAATTTACCTCCGGAAATACTGTCCAGGTGGACGCAGTTGACGGGGAACTTGTCTTTACAAAGGGAAAAACTGCGGAAAGCATTGCATAAAGGAGAAAAAGCCGGGAGAACCCGGCTTTTTCCATAATTTATTTTACCGGATTATATTTATTACGAAAAGGAATTTCTGTCTGCATGTCGAATTATAAACCGCTATACTTGTATATCATGGTTTACAAAATCAAACTCAAAGGTTTACAAATTAAACTGGCGCTGTCCTAACTGCTTTATGCTGATCAGGAGAGCCAAAAAAACAGGTCCTGCCTGGCGGAAAAAAAGGAAGAGCCGTTAATTTAACGAATACCTATACAGAACCAATTCTCTGTTTGGGGCGGCAATTGCGCTACAAATACATCCTTGTGCGGCCGTTTTTGCCGGTCTGCCGTCAAAGGAGGTATAGGCTGATGTTTATTATCGGTGAGAGAATTAACGGCATGTTTAAGGATATTGCCGCAGCGATACGCGCCCGTGACCCCCGCCCTGTGCAGGAGTGGGCCCGCCGCCAGGAGCTTTGCGGCGCCCGCTATCTTGATCTCAGTACCGGCCCATCAGTTAAAAACCCTGTTAAGGCCATGCGCTGGCTGGTGGAAGTTACGCAGGAAGTTACCGACCTGCCCCTGTGCCTTGATTCTACCAGTTTTGACGTGATTGAGGCCGGCCTGGAGTTGTGCAGGCGCCCGGCCATGATTAACGCAGTTCCGGCCGAATGGCCCAAAATGGAACGGGTATTTACCATGGCCAAACGCTACAATGCGGCTGTAATCGGGCTGGCGATGAATGAGCAGGGAATTCCCCAGGATGCGGACACACGTGTGGCTCTGTTTATGGAACTGGTGGCAGCAGCCTCTTCATACGGTATCCCCATGGAGAACCTTTATCTTGACCCTCTGGTCCTGCCCTGCAATGTTGGCCAGGTTCACGGCCCGGAAGTAATCGTGGCACTGCGGCAGGTCAAACTGCTGGCTGATCCTGCGCCGCGCACCGTAATCGGTCTTTCCAACATTTCGCAGGGAACAAAAAACAGGGAACTGATAAATAAAACTTTTGCCGCCATGGCTATTGCCAACGGCGTCGACGCAGCGGTTGCCGATGCCTGTAACAATGATTTGCTTGAAATCATTGCCACCGCCAGGGTCATAATGAACCTGGACCCCTACTGCGACAGCTACGTCGATGTCTACCGCAAAAAGACATAGAAGCATTAATATGAAGGGAGGAAGAAGCAGTGAGTAATATTAAGTACGACTTATCTGCCGCTGTACCGGAATATCCACCCTGCCAGGGAGGGTGCCCGGTGCACACGGACGTACAGGAGTACGTGCGGCAAATCTCTCTGGGGAATTATGATAAAGCAATTGAAGCCATTATTGCCCCCAACCCGCTGGCATGCGTTTGCGGCATGATTTGTGCTCATCCGTGTGAAGATGAATGCCGGCGCAAAGAAGTGGACGAAGCTGTTTCCATCCGTGCTTTGAAACGTTTTGCCCTGGAAAACGGGACATGGCCGGAAGTAAAGAAGCCGGAAGTGACTCGCCCGGAAAAAGTGGCCATCATCGGCGGCGGACCGGCAGGCCTTGCTGCAGCCAGGGACCTGGCGGAGATGGGTTTCGCCGTAACCATTTTTGAACGTGCGCCTGAAGCCGGGGGAGCCATCACCAATTATATCCCCCTGTACCGCTTGCCGCTGGAAGTCATCCGCAAGGATGTTTCACGGATTGAAGCCCTGGGGGTGGAAATCAGGACTGGCGTGGAACTGGGCAAAGATATTTCTGTTGACGAGCTGGCAAAGGAATATCAGGCTATTATTCTTGCCCTCGGCCTGCCCACAAGCCGTTCACTGAATATTCCCGGCGCAGATGCCAAAGACGTGATGCTGGCCCTGCCGTTTTTACACGCGGCCAAGTATGAAAACTTTACCTTCGCACCCGGACGGAAGGTTCTGGTCATTGGCGGCGGTAACGTGGCCATGGACGTTGCCCGCTCTGCCATTCGCTGCGGTGCGGAAAGCGTTCAACTGGCCTGCCTGGAGTGCAGTAAAACAATGCCCGCTTCACCGTGGGAAATTGCGGAAGCCCTGGAAGAAGGCGTCATTATGAACCCTGCCTGGGGTCCCAAACGTATTCATGTTGATGATGCCGGCAATATCACCGGCATGGAACTGCAGGAAGTGCTGTCTGTTTTCGATGAACAGAAGCGTTTCAACCCGCAATATGGTGAAGAACTGAAAACAATTGACTGCAACGTGGTTATTTTGGCCATCGGCCAGGGTAATGATGACCTTTCTTACCTGACCGCATCCGGTATTGAGCTGACTGAACGCGGGATGCTGAAATATAACAGGCGCACCATGCAGACAACCCGCCCCGGTGTTTTTGCCGCCGGTGAAGTGGTGTTCGGGCCCGGTCTGGCCGTGGATGCCATGGCAACCGGGCAGAAAGTTGCCCAGGCAGTAAAGTGCTACCTGGACAACGTGCCTTTTGATGCCGAGTATGCAGATCGTTATGCTGTACTGGACCAGTTGGACCCCGCCACCATAGAAAAGGTGAAGCGGATAGACCGCTTGGCTGTGCCGCTACTGGATGAAAAGGAACGGGTTAAAAGCAACGCCGTGGTGGAAATCGGCTATGACGAGCGTGCCGCCCTCTGTGAAAGCCGCCGGTGCCTTGATTGCGCCGCCGGTGCGGAGTGCCTGGATGAAATTTGCGCCGTCTGCCTCACCTGCCTGCGTACCTGCCCGTACGGCGTACCGCATATTGACGAAAACGGCATTTTTACCATTCGCAATGAAGAATGCCAGGCCTGCGGCCTCTGTGTCGGGATCTGCCCCGCCCGTGCCATCCGTTTCCGCAACCCCTATGCCCAGCATGCACTGGACCAGCTGGATGAAGCGGTAACCCTTGCCCAACAGAACGGCAAGCCTGCTACAGTTGTCTTCTGCTGCAGTTATGGTGCCTATGCGGAAAAAGCGTTTCTTGATTATGTCAATGGAGAAAAACCGCAAAATCTGGCCATTGTCCGTGTTCCCTGCGTGGCCAAGGTTGAAGTGGAGAACATCCTGAAAGCATTTGACCTGGGTGCGGAAGCCGTGTTAATAGCCGGCTGTGAACAGGAAACAGAATGCACTTACCATGATGTGTCCAAATGGGCAGATCAACGTGCCGGTCGTGCACAGGAGATCCTGGCCGAACTTGGCCTGGAAAAAGAGCGCGTCCAAAGCCTCAGCCTGACCCCGGAACAGGTTAGGAACTTTGCCGCTGTGGCTGCGGATTTCCTTGCACAAGCTGCTGCCGTTGCCGGTGGCAAAGGAGGTGTGGAATAATGATTGTTGCGCAGCGTAAACCCCTGGCGGAAATTATTAAGGCTGTTGAGCCTTTTGAGAAAATCCTGATACTGGGCTGCGGCGAGTGTGTGACTGTCTGTATGGCGGGCGGTGACAAAGAAGCGCGGGAAACTGCCCTTGCCCTTTCCGTTGCCCGCAAAAAAGCAGGGAAGCCGGTGCAGGTAAAAAGCCACACGGTAGAGCGCCAGTGCGAGTTTGAATATCTGGAAGCCGCCCGTGAACTGGTGGAAGAAGCGGATGTGGTTGTTTCTCTGGCCTGCGGCGTCGGTGTCCAGACCATGAATATACACTATGCAGAAAAGCAGACTCTCCCCGGCCTGAATACAACTTTTATGGGCTATCCTGCCGAACAGGGCGTGTGGGTGGAAAACTGCCTCGGCTGCGGTAACTGTGTGCTGGAGGAAACAATGGGAATCTGCCCCATTGCCCGCTGCACCAAGAGCATGCTGAACGGTCCTTGTGGCGGTTCGCAAAACGGTAAATGTGAAATTAGTAAAGACCTGGATTGTGCCTGGCATTTAATTGTGGAGCGGATGATCAAGTTCAACAAACTGGACGCCCTAATAGAAGTAAAACCGCCGAAAGACTGGTCCACATCCCACCATGGCGGCCCGCGCAAAATGATCAGGGAGGATGTGAAACTGTAATGAAAAGCAATCTGCAAAAGGTACTGGAAAGCGGAGCATTTGCGGTTACAGGTGAACTCGGTCCCCCCAAGAGCGCGGAACGGGAAAAAGTTGAACATCATGCCAGTATACTGAAGGGCTATGTGGACTCTGTGAACCTGACTGACAACCAGACTGCCATTGTTCGTGCTTCCAGCATTGCCTGCGGGAAAATTATTCTGGACATGGGTGTGGAACCCAACATCCAGATTACCTGCCGTGACCGGAACAGGATCGGCATCCAGTCGGATGTGCTGGGAGCGGTGGCGCTGGGAATCAAAAATATTCTTTGTATTCAGGGCGACCACGCTTCTTTTGGCAATGAACCGCAAGCCAAGAATGTGAACGACCTGGATTCCATCAATCTGATTGCCACCCTGAAGAAAATGCGCGATGAGCAGACCCTGCTCGGGGGCGACAAGCTGGAAGCTCCCATTGACATTTTCATCGGTGCGGTGGCCAATCCCTTTGCCGATCCGTTTGAATACCGTGCCTACCGCCTGGCACAAAAAGTGGCAGCCGGAGCTGACTTTATTCAGACGCAGGCCATTTTTGATATGGAACGCTTTGAGCGGTGGATGGAAAAGGTGCGCGAACTGGGCCTGCACAAAAAAGTGCCCATTCTGGCCGGGATTATCCCCCTGAAAAGCCTGGGTGCCGCCCGCTATATGAAAAACAATGTCTCCGGCATGATTGTGCCTGACCATATTATTGATCGCCTGAAGGCTGCCCCGGACAAGAAGGAAGAGGGGGTCAAAATTGCGGTGGAGATGATTCAACACCTGAAAACAATTGAAGGAGTTGCCGGCGTGCACATCATGGCGGTTGCCTGGGAGGAAATCGTGCCTGAAATTGTGGAGCGTGCAGGACTGCTGCCCCGCCCGCAATTTGCCTAGCGCACAACAAGCCCGACCACCAAAATGGCCGGGCTTTTTTTCTGTCTCCTGCTACAGTGGCGCAGGGAAAAACGGCAATAATGGTCAGCGCAGTTGAAAGAGGAAATACAGCAAGTGTGGGGAATATAGATTATTATAGTTTTTCAGCGGAGGCTTTGTGTGGAGAAACAATTTGTTGCCGGACTGAAAGTAGGCGATACTGTCTGCAGTGAATTCCTGGTTACAGAAAAGTCACTTGCCGCTTTTACACAGCCAAACCGGGCAGGCGAACAGTTTTTGCGGTTGCAGCTGGCTGATGTAAGCGGGAGCATAAAAGCGGTTGCCTGGGAGAGGGGCCCGGAACTGGCCGACAAGTTTGCCGTGGGCGACGTGGTGCTTGTCCGGGGAGAAGTGAGCAGCTTTAGGGGGCTGCAGCTGGTGGTGACCGACCTCTCGGTTGTGGATCCACAGTCAGTAAAAAAAGAATATTTTCTGAAGACGGCGCCGCGACCCAGGGAAGAAATGCTAAAAGAGTTGCGGTCTGTGCTTTTGGCAGTGACGGAACCTGCATTGCAGGAACTGCTGGGTGCCTTTTTCGGCGATGAAGCTTTTTTCAGGGCTTATACCGAATCTCCGGCCGCCCGTTCCGTACATCATAATTATGTAGGCGGCTTGCTGGAGCATTCCCTGGAGGTGGCAGCGCTGTGCCGCCATTTTGTCTCTCTTTACCGGCAGCTTGATTTGTCGCTGTTGCTTGCCGGGGCGTTGCTGCATGATATGGGTAAAATTGAGGAATATGAAATAAAAGGGTTAACTATTGAGCTGACCACGCGCGGCAAGCTGCTCGGCCATATTATGATCGGTGCCGAAATGCTGTCGCAGAAAGTTAAGACAATTGCCGGGTTTCCCGAAGCGCTTTATCTTGAACTGCTGCACATGGTCCTTGCTCATCACGGCCACAAAGAGTGGGGTTCGCCGGAGGTGCCGCGGACATTTGCTGCTTATGCCCTTTTTCATGCCGACCTGATCTCGGCCCGGCTGAACCAGTTTGCCCAGGTGGCCGGAAAAGGAGCCGGAGACAACGGCTGGACTGAATGGGATCGCTTATTGGAACGGGATGTTTTTCTCGGTTTGGCAGAGTAAAAGGTGGTGAGAACATGAAAGAAAGTTACGGTAAAAAAGATATTTATTCGGAGCAAAACAGAAGTAATGTGGTCCCCTTCCAGAGGGAGCCCGGCTTTTACCTGAAAAAGGGCATGTTCCATTACCGTAAAAACAGGCCGGAAAAGGCGTTATTTTATTTTCAGAAAGCAGTCAGCGCCGATCCTATGGATGCTTTCAATCACTACAACCTTGCCTGCATGTTAAGTAAAATCGGCAGGCTGCACGAGGCAAATCGTATCTTCCTTTACATTCTGCGAGAGCTGGATCCGGAGATGACAGATTGCTATTTCCTGCTGGCCATTAATTACGGCTTACTGGAAGAGATGGAGAAATCCCAATATTTTCTGGAGCGTTACCTCCAACTGGACCCGGAGGGTGACCTGGCCTACGAGGCAACGGAATTGCTGTCAGCCCTGGATGATAACCACGATACGGAGCCTTTTTCCTTTCAGGAACACGATCTTTGCCTGGAAAAAATTTTGGCAAAAACCGGCACGGAGGAAATACGGGATTACTACAGGCAAAATGCGGCTTTTCGCCAGACGCTGCGCAACTGGTTGTTTGCCGGACCGGATGAGTTTAAGGAAGACATTATTTTCTTCTACAGCCAGCTGGGCGAAGAGAAGGCAAAAGCCGTGCTGCTGGACTATGTGCGCAATCCATGGGTAAAAGAGCGTTTCCGGCAGTTGGCATTGCTGGCTTTAAAAAACATGGGTTACAGCCAGGCGGTCCGGGTATATACAGACGGGCGCCTGTGCCTGGTGGATCTTGCCCAATATCCCTTTGCCGCGCCGCAGTGGCGGCAGGAGTGGCAGCAGGTGGTGGACTGCACCATGCAGAATATGCGTAAAAGCAACTGTTATGATGAGGGCTTTTTTGCCGATGTGCAGGCCATCTGGCTGGATTATATAAATACTGTCTATCCTGACACGCCCCGCATTACCAAGGTGCAGACGTGGGCGGCAGCCCTGGAATACAGCCTTGCCCGTTTTCACTACCTGGATTTGACGCAAAAAGACCTGGCGGCTGAATACGGCGTCTCCTGTACCAGTATTTCCGTCAAATTTCAGGAGATTAACAAAGCCCTGAGGCTGGAAGAGAAGGCATACCGGAACATGCTCTCCTATTTGAGGGGAGAATGCGAGTAAAGCCGGGCAATGCCGGGTGCGGGAAGCGTAACATCCTGTAAATAAGGCGAATATAATGTTCACAGAACTCCTCCTTACATAACTGGTAAGGAGGTTTTTGTTTGGAAATACGCGATATTATGCGAATAGCCGCTTTTCTGCCAGAATATCAAAGCGGAGCGGGCCAGAGCGTTTATGTTTTTTTCCGTGATGGTACCACAGGATGGCTGCAAGTTGGCATGCGCTCCTTTTTACGGCAAATAGCCAGGGCTTTTACGGTTAATCTCCAGGAAGCCAGAAAACAGTATGGGCCGTTGATTGGTAAAAGCAACCTGGTTCCTTTGGTGCTGTCTCCTTTTTTACTTTATGTCCCGCTAAAGACCAGAAAACCGCTTATTCCGGGAGACCCGGCATATGGCTATTTCCGCCTCCGCTCTGTTATTGAGGTTGCCGCCCACCCGGCACCCTGCACGTTGACACTGGAAGGCGGAAACAAACTGACAATCATTCAGTCTTACCGGACAGTGTGCAGCCATTTGCGTGCAGCACGCAAGCTGGAGGCATATCTTTTGGAGCAGTTCTGCGATATGGCAGACCCGGAAATTGTCACCGCTTACCTGCAGCATACGGGCGTTCAATCGGATAAACAGCAGTAATCAATTATCCAGATAAAAGCACAAGCTTTATCTGGATTTTTATCACTCCCGCATATTTTTCCCGCGCA
>DUUE01000156.1 GCA_012841735.1 Bacillota bacterium
GCCCCCGGCAGCGCCGCTACCTTGTTAAGCAGGCCGGGCTGCTTGAACAGCACGGCCTGGATTATTTCCTGTTGTCAACCTGAAACTTGTAGGGGCGGGCTTCCACGCCCGCCCTCATGCAGGATTCTCCTTGCGTCAAGTTTGTAGGGGCCGGGCATGCACCGCATGTTGGAGGGCGGAAGTTGGAGGTCAGAGGTCAAGGGAAATAAAATTCAGGTGACTACCTCAAAAGTCATTTATAAGATAAAAAATCCTTTGTGTTTGTAGGGGTGAGGCATGCCTCGCCCGGGTGAGGTCCGGGCGTTGGGCCGGTAGAGGTCTTTTGCTGGAAACGCGGTATTTGCGCTGCTTAACCGGTACGGGTTTGGGCGGCTCATGAGCCGCCCCTACAAATCTGGCGGAACTTAAGTGCTGAGTAAAGTCATTGTTTCTCTGGCTGACAGGCCGTACTGGAGATCCTTCGCTTCGCTCAGGATGACATGAAGGGCAATCCTGCCAAATGAAAACCGGCGAATATTTTCCGCCTCCAACTTCTCTCCTTTCTTGCCTATACCTTCTTGCTTCTGTTTTCCTGCTCGGGCGGGAGGATTTAAATGGTCTAAAAAAGGGACTCCAGGCTGTAGCGGCGCAAAAAGAGGAATAAAGCCAGCGACAGAATCAGCACAGCCGCCGCTGCCAGGCGATGCCTCCGGGTAAAGGGCTGCTTTTCAAGGTAGCTCCGCTGGGGATAGAGGCCGAATGCGCGGCTCTCCATGGATATAGCCAGGGTGTCCACCTTGCTCAAGGCGGATAGAACCAGAGGCAGAAAAAGGTAGCGGACCGCCATAAAAAAATTTTTCAGTGAAACTTTCTCTATATCAATGCCCTTGGCCATCTGGGCATAACGGACCTGATCAAGCTCGAGGAAAAAGAGCGGAATGAAGCGCAGCGCAGTGATGAGCATGAAACCGTAGCGATAGGGCAATCCTGTCTGCATGAGAGCATAGGCCAGGCGGTTGGGATCGGTGGTGGCGACAAAAAGATAGCTGGAACCGATGATATTGAGAAAGCGAAAGACCAGGAGCAGGCCGTGACCCAATCCCAGGGACCAGACCTCAAGGTGAATAAAGGCAATATCTTTTTGCCAGAGTAATATCCCCTCACGGACGAAAAGGACATGCACCAGGAAGATAAGGACGCAGAAGATAATGATAAACCTAAGCTTGCGCCAGAAGAAGGAGAAGCCAAGCCCGGCCGCGCGGTAGCCTGCCAGCAATATCACAAACAGCAGCATACCGCTGAGATAGTGCGGCAGGCCAAAAACCAGCAGGCTGAAGCAGATAAGGAGCTCCAGCTTGAGCAGCGGGTGCAGCCGGTGCATGGGCATATCCCCAGGGCGGTAGCTTAAACCCGGCATGAAAGAGCGGAAACTGCTGCCGGCGGAAGCAGCCGAAGGGCGTTTACCCTTGGAGAATTGCTTGGCCTGGTTTAATCGTGCGCCGCGAAGTGTGATTGGTTTGCCCTCCCGTTCATTGATTTAAATCCCCCCCAACCCCCCTTTAGAAAGGGGAGAGTTGACAGGGGAGGTAATCTGCGTAGCCCAGCCGGGCCAGTTCTCGAAAAGCCTCCTCCGTAGGTGCATCGATTATAAGTCTCCCCTCCTCCAGGAAAAGCACCCTCGTGCAGCAGTCTGCCACCACTCCCGGCTCGTGGCAGGCCATAATGGTGGTGCCTCCCCGGCGGCTGTGTTCAAAAAGGGCTTCCTGGAGCAGATCCACCCGGTCCTGGTCCTGCCCCACCAGGGGTTCATCCAGAAGCAGAATGCGGGGAAGGTAGGCCAGCACAGATACAAGGGTAAGCCGCTTCTTTTCGCCGAGGCTTAAGGCAAAGGGCAGCCTCTCACGGTAGCGCTCCAGGTCAAAGCGAAGCAGCAGCTGTTCCACCCGGGCCAGGCTTTCTTCCTGGCCGGCAGCCAAAAACAGCGAAGGCAGCTGCGCCTCCTTGAGCACTGTCTGCTCAAAAAGCTGGTGGTTCGGATTTTGAAAAGTAAAGCCCATATCCCGGGCCCGCCGGGTTACCCTGATCCCGGCGAGATCATTTCCGGCAAAACAGATGCGCCCCCGGGCGGGCTGAATAATTCCCAGGAGGGCGAGCAGCAGAGTGCTTTTGCCGCAGCCGTTATCACCCATGAGGGCCACCCTGTCTCCCGGATAAAGTGAGAAGCAGATCTCTTCCAGCACAGCTTTCGTCCCGTAATATACGGCAAGCCCTTCTACCGAGAGCAGCGGTTCCGCCGCCTCTCCCTGCCGCGGCAGCGGCGGCTCCGCCCGCACCGCCTCATCAGCCGGTTCCCGTGGAGACGTCTCCACCACCGGAGCCGGCTGCTCCGAATCCTGCCCGGCGGAGTTGATTGGCAAAGCTGCGGCCTTCTCCTGCCGCCGGTCAAAAGCTGTTAAAAAATGTTTGCCCGTCGCAGCATGCGGCCTTTTATCGGCGATGATCCGGCCTTGATCCATAAAGATCACGCGGTCGGTAAGCGGCAGGAGATACTGCAGGCGATGTTCAAAGATGATAATGGCCGAGTTCTGCTCGCGGCGCAGCTTTTCCAGCACCGCCAGCACTTCGCGGCAGCCGCGGGGGTCGAGATTGGCCGTGGGCTCGTCGAGAATGAGCAGCTGCGGCCGCATGGCCAGCACCCCGGCAATGGCCACCCGCTGCTTCTCCCCTCCTGATAATGTATGCAGGAAACGTTCCTCAAAGCCGCCGATTCCCGCCACATCCAGGGCCCATTTAAGGCGCTGCGCGATCTCGCGGGAGGAAAGTCCGAGGTTTTCGGGCCCAAAGGCGACCTCGTCTTTGACCTGGAGGGTGCACAGCTGTGCCTCGGGATCCTGCTGCACCAGCCCGGCTATCCCTGCCAGCTTGCCCGGGACAATTGACCGGGTATCCCGCCCCCCGATGATCGCCCTTCCCTCCATGGTGCCATCAAAACTGTGGGGGATGAAACCGGCCAGGCAATAAGAGAGGGTAGACTTGCCGCATCCGCTGGGCCCGGTGATGGTCACGAATTCCCCCGGGTAGACTGTCAAGTCGACATTTTTGAGCGCCGGCTTCGCCGAGCCGGCATATGTAAAAGCAACCCCCTCCAGCCGGACAACGTGTTCTGGCATATCCTCTGATCCCTTTCCCAGGCAAACACTGTTATTTGGTTTCCTTATTCAACCTTAAAGCGGGAGACCAGCTTGACCCAGTAGCCTCCCTCGTAGTTGCCGGCAATGAGGCGAAGCATGTCCTCTTCCTCTATCAAGACCATCTGCTCGTCGGCCATTGCCTTCTCCAGGTCAAATTCGACCTCGTATCCATCAGTGGCAATCACCCTTAAAACGGTCGCCTCCGGCAGGGGAGCAGCCTCCTTGAGTATCTCTTTCACCGGGATCCCGGTATACTCCTGCGGGGGCACATAGGTAACCTGCCCTTTCAGCTCAGCCACAATCGTCTTCTCCACAGCGGCAAACCTGGAGAGAGAAAAGGCAAACTCGTTCTCCACTTTCCCCTCAACCCGGCACTGCGGCCCGAGCCAGGGCGGCTCAAAAACCACGGCGTAGTAATAGATGGCCCCGGCCGAAAAAGCAACGATTATTAAGGAGACCACGATGATCTTTAACCAGGCCGGCCGCTTCCTTTTGGCCTCGCTTCCAGCCGGGCCGGCCCCGGCCTTCTCATACTGCCGGCCGGACCTCAGGCGCAGCAGCCCCGCTTCACCAACCAGGTCAAGCACTCCGGATAGAAAGAGGCCGCCAAAAAGGGCCCCCGAGATCAGGGCCAGCACGCAGATAAAAAGAATATAGCCCAGCGGCGCTCCCGAAAAGTAAAGCAGCTGAAAAACAATGACATTGGAGGCCGCCGAAAGGCCTCCCGCGATGGAGTAAACCAGGGAACCGTGGCGCCGCATCAGCAGAATTACCAGGTCTGCCACCAGCCCCTGGACCAGGGAGACCAGGACAATGGCCACCCCGTGGGTGCTTCCGGTAAGCAGCTCGACGACCCCTTTTAAAAGACCAACGATCGTGGCGGCGCCAGGCCGGCGGACCAGCCCCGCCGCCAGGATGATCCAGAAAACATGCAGCCCGGCCACAAACTGGCCGGCGCCGAAGGGAACCCCGAAAAGGCGGTTCAGCAGATTCCCCAGGTAGCCGACATAGGTGCTCAGCACCCCGCCGATGCCGCTCAATACGGCCATAATCAGCAGATCGCGGGTGGCAAAGTAAATTCGCTTCCGGCTCGCGCTCTCCCTTACTTCCGCTTTCATCCTGATATTACCTCCATTCTAACCACCGTTTTTACCCACCGGCCTCCGGCCGATTCGTAAAGATGCCATCCCTGCCCTTCGGCTGAAGTAAGGGCACAGTCTTCATTGTCGTAAACCCCGTCTTCCGTGAAGAAGGCAATCCGGTAGCCATCCTGCCATTCCGGAACCATCTGGCCGTTGAACTCTACTGCCAGGGCCATGATTCCCTGGCGCTCTTCCCAGCCGGCGCTTTCCGGGTAAACATTTTCATAAGCAAATGCCTGGCTGTAACCATCCAGGGCATAGACCATCAGGATATCGCCGGGCTTCATCCCCCCGGTCTGCTCAATCAGCGTGCTCACTGGCACCCCCCGGTAAAGGCCTTCCCCGGCATAATTGCCAAACCGGTTCTGGAAAGAGAGTTCTTTTTCCAGGTTGGCTATGCGGTCCAGCTCTTCCAGCGTGTAAATGCAGTCTCCAGAAGGCCCGCTGACCACCAGCTCTTCCGGACGGGGCGGCGCCTCCACGGGCACCGGTTCAACCTGCAGCCCCTCTGCCGTCAGGCGGCAGAGAGTAAAGTGGTGGTAGCCCCCCTGGTCAGGCGGCGCGTAGAGGGAAGCCCCGCCGCCTCCGCTGATTACGTGGTGCACGCCGGAGAGGACCTGGTGATGGAACATGTGAATATGCCCTGAAAATACCGCCAGTGTCCTGCTGGAAGGGGCCGCAAGCAGATTAAGGAAGGCTTCCGCCTGACTGGGATCCAGAAAAGCATGATCTCCCTCCTTGCGGGGATCCAGGGGCGGCACATGGAGGAATATCAGTCCCGGCAAGCCGCCGTCCAGGGTTTCCTGCATCCACTCAAGCTGCGCCTCGCTGAGAGTCATCAATGCGCTGTCCATGAAAATAAAGCGGTAACCGGCATAATCAAAAAAGTAATCGCCCGTAGCCAGCCGGCTGCGGTAATAGTCAGCCCCCTCCCCCTTGATATCATGATTACCGGGGACAGTGTAATAAGGGCAGTTCAACTCCGCCATTGTCTCCTGGAAAGCGCGGTATTCCTCTTCCGTTCCTGAAGCCACCATGTCGCCCAGGCATATCAGGAAGTCGACCTCATAGCTGTTTGCTGCTTTGACAATCTCGGCCAGGACTTCATTGTGGCCCTGGCTATCCCCGAATACGGCAAA
>DUUE01000268.1 GCA_012841735.1 Bacillota bacterium
GCAGCCGGCCGCCGTCACTGCCACGAGCACCACCGCCAGCAGCAGGCACAGCTTTTTTATCATGTTGCACCCTCCTCCGCGACAATGAAATGTTTCCGCAGATACTCCGCCCACCGCCGGCAGTATTCCGCCTTCAGGTGAATGCCGTCGGTGGCCGCCCCGGCGGGAAGGTTGCCCTCCTCATCGGTAAAGCAGGCGGCCACATCCAGAAAGTAGAACTTTTCTTTTGCCGCCAGTTCCCGGAGCAATTCATTATAGAGGCGGATTTTGTCATTGTTGTAAATATCATCTTTATCGTCACGCTCCGCGGTAACGGGCAGCAGCGACTGGACATAAAGGAGGACACCGGGGTTGATTTCCCGGATGGCCTGCACCAGTTCCGCATATTTTTCAATGAAAATTTCCGGATAAGCCCAGCCCAGTTCATTAATGCCCAGCATAATATAGACCTTGCCAAAAGGCCTGCGGCGCAGGGCTTCCAGGACAGTCACTTTTTTCTCCCCCTGCGCAATCACCGCTTTGCTGGACGCCGTCCTGACATTAAGACCCGTGGCCGCATAAAAAACGGCTTCCAGTTCCCCAAAGAGCTCAAGCCCCCTGGTGCGGGAATCGCCGATAAACACGGCGTCGGTAAAATAACCTTCCGGCAGTTCCCCCTCCGCCTCCGGCACAGGCCGGCTGTAATCGTACCCGGGGCGCGGCATCCCCGGTTCAGTCCCGGGGTCGGTCCCGGGTTCTGTTCCGGGCCCGTCCGCAGGAGGAAGGGGCACCCTGTCTGCCGGAGGGGCCGCTCTGGGCGGCTCCTGCGCGCTGCCCGGCCGGTTAAACCAGGCACCCAGGGCGGTTGCCAAAAGTACTGCGCCCAGGCAGGCAAGAAGCAGCAGACGACAGCGACAAATGTTCCTCATAACCTGGTCAGCCCTCCCGGAAATGCTTTCTCAATTCTATTGTAGCCGCTTTGCCCCGACAGGAATTTACAAAGTCTTTGACGATTGTTTACAAAAAAGTTACAGTTTTCCCAGGCAGGATTTCAGCCTGTAAACACTCCGCCTGCTGTAGTACAATAAACATAAGCAACAAAGAAAGGAGCAGGGTAATGTCCGCCGCCAAAACCAAAGTGCTCGTTGTGGAAGATGAAATTTCCATCCGCAAATTTATTGCCATTAACCTGCAGCGCAATGATTTTGACGTGCTGGAAGCGGGCGACGGGGAAACGGCCCTGTCAGTCACCAGGATATACTCCCCCGCCGTGGTTGTGCTGGATGTAATGCTGCCCGGCATGGACGGTTTTGAAACCTGCCTGCACCTGCGCAAGCTCCGCCCGCAGCTAATTATTATTATGCTGACGGCCCGCGGGGAAGACATGGATAAAATCATGGGGCTGGACCTGGGCGCCGACGATTATATGGTCAAGCCGTTTAACCCCCTGGAGCTGGTTGCCCGCATCCGGGCGCACCTGCGCAAAATGGCCGCCTTCCCGCAGACACACAGCATGGAACTGGCTTTCCGGGACCTGCGCCTGGACATAACCGGAAAGCGTTTTTACCGCGGCGGCACAGTCATTGACCTCACTCCCACCGAGTTTGCCATTATGCAGCTTTTCCTGCAGAACCCGGACAAGGCTTTCAGCCGCCACGAAATCCTGCAGGCCGTCTGGGGTCCCCATTATTTCGGCGACCTGAAAACAGTGGATGTCCATATCCGCCGCATCAGGGAAAAACTGGAGGATAACCCCTCCGCCCCTTGCTACCTGGAAACCGTCTGGGGGCTGGGGTACCGCCTGCGGGGGGAAAACAGCCATGCATAGCATCAAATACCGGATGTTGGCCTATTTCCTGTTTATCATTATTATCACCGTAGGCATTCTGGAGCTCTTCCTCATTTCAGGCATCAGCCGCAACTACTACAAAAGCCTGGAAGACTCCCTCAGGCAGCAGCTGCAGACGGCCGCCGAACTTTATACGCGTTATTTTGCCGACGCCACCCTGGAAGAAAACATTATTAATAATGTGGACCTGTTCTGGAAACAGGCCACCGCCCGGGTGGAAATAATCGGCATGGACGGCCGCGTCCTCCTCAACTCCCACGGCACCGTCACCGGGGATGCTGCCCCCGATGTCTCCGCCGCCCTGGCGGGCCGGGAAGCCGTTTGGACCGGCCGCCTGGGAAAGGAAAGGGTCATGGCCGCCTCCCGCCCCCTGTTGACAGGCGACACTCAGGCAGGAGTACTGCGCCTTGTGGCCTCCCTGGAAGAAGTACACGCCGAAATCCAGGCGGTGGCTGTCCGCTACCTCTCCTTCGGCGGCCTTGTCATCCTGCTTACCGCCCTCGTCAGCATCCTGCTGGCCAATACCATTACCGAACCGCTGAAAAAAGTAACCCTCGCGGCCGAAGAAATGGCGGCCGGCAATTTTTCCGCCCAGAGTACATACAGTTCCCGGGATGAAATCGGCAAGCTCTCGGCCACACTCAATTACCTGGCCAGTGA
>DUUE01000270.1 GCA_012841735.1 Bacillota bacterium
CGCTCGGGGAACCGCAAATAGACACAGCTTCTATAGACAATGCAGCTTTGGCCCTGGAAAATAAATCTTACTTTATTCGCCGTGTTGGCACGGACGGTTTCCGGATTGGCTACCAGCCTACTGTTAAAAAAGTAGTAAACGACCGTAGAGCTTCTCTGGATGAAGAAACAGAGATTATTCCGGCCATGCGCTCCCTAGTGAAGAAAGAGTTCGAGCGGGGGGCGATCGTTTCACCAGTATGGTTTCCTGACGATAGCACTGCGGTGCAGGATACACCCAGGTTGACCCTGGTTGTCGTTGATCCGGCAGTTGAATGGACTGGTAAAGGTCCGATTCGCGAACAGATAGCGGAATGGACCAGGAGGCGAGGAAATTCAGATAGACTTTACCCGGCTGCGCTAGTTTGGTGCCTGAAGAAGCCGGGACGTGAGCTGCGGGAAAAGGTGGAATTATGGCTGGCCTGGAGACGGGTGCAAAAAGAGGTTTCTGAAGGTACTTTGGGCGGCGAATTTGATCAAGCTGACATAGCGGATATACGGCAAAATGTGGCTGGTGCGGAGACAGCCGCAGAAGACGAGGTCTGGGGTGGCTATCGTTACGCGGTTATCCTGGATAGAAATGAACCTGATTGGCTCAAGGTCATAGACTTGGGAGCGGGCCATTCCAGCAGCGGAGAGGCTCTGAGCGGCCGGGTAATTACAGCACTAAAAACAGAAGGTCTGTTGAGCGAGTCAGTTGGAGCCGGCTATATAGAGCGGCATTGGCCGCCAGCCCTGAAGGAATCCGGTGCCTGGCCTTTATCCAGCTTGCGGAAAAGCTTCCTTGATGGTTCACTGACCCGGCTGCTTGACCCGGATACTACTTTGCGGCGGAAAATTGTTGAGTTTGTGGCACGTGGTGACTTCGGCCTGGCTTCCAACCTGAAGCCCGGCGGCACTTACGAGCGGGTATGGTTTGCTGAAGAAATTGGGCCGGAGGAAGTTAGCTTTGAACCCCAGGTATTTCTGTTGCTCAAAGATAAAGCCAGGTCATTAAAGAAACCCCCCGAGCCCGGAGGTGGTACCACCTTGCTTCCTGAGCCGATAACGTATCCGCCACCAGAGCCAGGACCGGTTACTCCACCTACTCCTCCTGGGGAACAGGTGCCCACTGGTTCTACGCGCACTTTCCATATTTCTGGCGAAGTGCCCCCGGAAATATGGAACCGCATCGGCATTAAAATAATTCCAAAACTTCGCAGCGGCAGAGACTTGCAAGTCAATGTATCCTTCACCGTTACCGTTGACGGGCAACAAGCTCACAACTTCCAGGCTGAGCTTAGACAAATACTGGCGGAGCTGAACCTGTCTGAAAAAATAAAAATCAATTGATAGCAATCTCTCTTGATGGAGGTTATCAAATTGTCACATGCGGCTGACAGAATTATGCCAACCAGCAGTTCTATCGTAACCTATCTTGATAACTTAAAGAATAGGCAATACCAAATACCCACTTTCCAAAGGGAAGTTGTGTGGGAAAAAGACAATGTGAAAAAACTTTGGGATAGCATTTATAAATTCTACCCCATAGGCAGCATACTAATATGGAAAACAACTACCACGCTGCAAAACCATCGCATGATTGGAGGTCACATAATAACAGGTGATATTCCACTTGCCGAATACAATTATATCCTCGACGGACAGCAGCGCACGGTTTCCTTGCTTACTTCTTTATATGGAGACGGAATAAAAGGCAAAGAATATTTCGATCCTACTCTTTACATCGATCTTACGGTTGGCGAAGAAGAAGACGACAACGATGAACAAATGTACAAGGAAAGGTTTCTTTTTTGGGATGATATTGATGACCGGGACGGTGCTGTAAAAAGGAATATACCCCGGAAAAAACGATTTGATGAAGGGCTCATAGTTAAATTAAGAGACGTGAAAGAAAACTACAATGAAGTCGAAAAAGTGCTTTATGAAAAAGGCTATCACTATGATCACCCGCATCTAGCCAATTTGAGAAAGATAAAAAATGTATTGGATAATTACCGCATTTCTTTTATCGAATTAAGAGGGATTGAGATATCGGAAGTATGTGAGATCTTTGAACGCATTAACCAGGAAGGAAAGCCGCTTGATATTTTTGATATTGTTGTAGCTAAAACCTTTCGTCCTTCACAGGACGGTGGCAAAGGTTTTTATTTGCGAGAGCTCATTGAAAAATTCCGAGAAGAAACAGGTGGAAATTTTGCGATTGAAATAGATGATTTAACTTATTTACAGATGTTGACTGTAATGATTATGAGTGTTTTTAAGGATTCAGGCATCTACAACATTACTGAAACAAATTTAAATAAAATAAGAACGGAACAGATCGAAAATATTTGGGATGATGCACAAAAAGCATTCTTAAAAACATTTGACTTCTTTGACAACCATTTGCATATAAAGGGACCCCGGCTTATTCCTTACCGGTACTTTTATATGTCTATTTCATCATATTTCTTTCAAAATACCGATCCGGATTACGATCTGTTAAAAAGATATTTCTGGTACTACAGTTTTCATTCAGATGAGCTTTTACGGAACACAACACATTTATTAAATCATTTTAGATGGTTGGAGAAAGCAAGAAACGGTGAAAAGGTATCTTTAGAGCCCTTGGTCTTAAATAAAGATGATCTTAGAAAAACAACCTATAGTTCTAAAGGACGCTTTTCAAGGGCGATTCTTTCTTTATATTCCAACCACCAGCCAAGGGATTGGAAACATAAAGATCGTATTGTTATCTCAGATACTTACTATTTGCTCACAGACAAACCGAATCTTCATCACATCTTTCCCATTAACTATTTTGATGAGATTTCTGCACATAATAAGCAAAACATCGATAGCTTAATGAACATCGCTTTTTTGCCTCAAATTACCAACTTGGAAATTCGTGATAAAGGGCCACTCCATTACCTGCTTGAATACGATTACGATAATTTTGAACAAGTGTTAAAAACCCACTGCATCCCCTTGGACATAATAACGTGGGCACGCCAGGGAAAGATGCCCCAAAATGCATA
>DUUE01000119.1 GCA_012841735.1 Bacillota bacterium
GGATGTCATCCCGTCTCTACTCTGATTGGCGTGGCCGCACTTTATGATCCGGGTATTGTGGTGGAGATTGAAGCCACGGCGGTCTTATAAAGGCAGAAAAAGCGCTTACCCTCAGGAGGAAGCGCTTTTTTACGCATATGCGCCGTATCTCTGCAAAAGCAAAAGGTTGCCGGCAGAGAAGGGACAACGGCGGGATGAACTGCATATACTGTGGAAGAAAAACCCGGGGAGTGTTGCTGCGTGGAGCTGCGTGCAAAAGCTATTGAGACTGCCCAAAAGTTTTCCATACCTGAAGGTATTTTCCTGGGGCTTATCGGAGCAGAATCGGCCTGGAACCCGCAGGCTGTCAGCCGGGCGGGAGCAGTGGGCCTGACGCAAGTCCTGCCGTCAACGGCCGCCGCCATGGGATATAACCCTGCAGCACTGGCATCGGATCCGGAAATGCAACTGGAGGCGGGCGCACGTTACCTGCGGGAAATGTATGACCGGTTTTGCCGCTGGGACGAGGCGCTTGCCGCTTATAACGCCGGCCCGCATAATGTGGAAAAATTCCAGGGTATACCGCCGTTTGCAGAAACACAGCAGTACGTCAAAAAAATACTGGAGTATGCAAAGATATATGAACAGCTAAAAAAGAACAAATAAAACGAACTTGTCTTTTTTCTGCCTCCGGGGACAAGCCCTGGATGCCACCGGCAAAAGAAATTTGCCCGGCTTTATGCAGGAAAAAGCCTTTTTTCTGAAGTAAGTAGACGGAAAAAGAATTACGGGCGGAGGATAAAATGCGCAAAAGCAACCTGGTACTGACCGGCATGCCCGGCGCCGGGAAAAGTACGGCGGGCGTGCTGGCTGCCAAAGCACTGGGGATGAATTTTATTGATACGGATTTGCTGCTGCAGCAAAAAGCAAAAAGACTCCTGCAGGAGATAATCGGGCAGGAGGGAATTGCCGCTTTTTTGGCCCGGGAGGAGGAAACAATCCTTGGCCTCGCGGCGGACAACTGTGTTATTGCCACCGGAGGCAGCGTCATTTATTCGCACAAAAGCATGGAACATTTGCGGCAAAAGGGACTTGTCATTTATCTCATGCTGCCTTTGGCGGAACTGGAGGTCAGAATAAAAAACATGTCTTCCCGGGGAATAGTCATGGCCGCAGGCCAGGATTTGCACAGTCTTTACCTGGAACGCACCCCGCTCTACCGGGCATCTGCCGATCTTGTCCTCGACTGTTCCGGACAGGAGATTGAGGAGACGGTGACGGCAATTTGTACAGCTGCCAGGGGGCATTTGCGGTAAAATAGCGTTTGGCTGCCGCAGTGAATCTCACCTTCTGTTTTTCTTACCCATATGATGATAGAGACAACACACATATGAGGTGAGTAAAGGCAGATGGCAGCGTACTTATCCCAGTTTAACATTATTTTTGTCGGTTTCCTGGCCAGCCTGGCAGCCGGGTTGGCTACGGGGGTCGGCGCCATTCCTGTTTTTTTCCTGAAATCAGTACCAAAAAAGATTTTGGATGCCATGCTGGGGGCTGCGGCCGGTATTATGCTGGCTGCCACATCATTCAGCCTGATATTGCCCGCCATTGAAGCAGGCGGCGGCGGTATCAGGGGGGCCAGTGCCGCATTTGTCGGTATTCTTGCCGGCGGCGCTTTCCTGGATATTGTTGATAAATTTTTCCCAAACTCAAATCTTTTGGCCAATTCCCTGGCGGAACCACAGCGCAACAGTACTTTTGCCTGTATGAGTCCCGGTATGAGACGTGTTTGGATATTTATCCTGGCAGTAACCATTCACAACTTTCCGGAAGGAATGGCTGTGGGGGTTGGATTTGGCGGCGGCATGATCGGCAACGGCTTAACCCTGGCTTTCGGCATCGGCCTGCAGAATATGCCTGAAGGCCTGGCAATAGCCCTGCCGCTGTTGCGTGAAGGCTACCCGCGGTGGAAGGCTTTTCTTATTTCTGTCGTGTCGGGGCTGGTGGAGCCTGTAGGCGGTCTCCTCGGCATTGGCGTGGTACAGATTGCCCGTCCGCTGCTTCCTTATACGCTGGCCTTTGCGGCAGGCGCCATGCTTTTTGTCATTGCCCATGAAATTATTCCGGAAAGCCAGACGGACAACGGTCATTCAAAACTGGCCACATATACGCTGCTGGTAGGATTTGTGGTGATGATGTTTCTGGATACTGTTCTGGGATAACTGACCGGCTGCAGCCGTATTTCTGCCGGAAAAAGAAACGGGTTCCGCCACCTGGGCGGTAACCCGTTTTTTCAGGCAGATGCCTGTTACAGTGCATGTGACAGGGGGGAGGCAATGACCCAGCCGCCGTCCCGTGCCGCCATTTTGAGCCGGATATATTCACTGTTTTCATAGGAGGTGGGCACTTTTAACTCGGCAGTTATTTCCTCACCGGAGGCGGAGATAATGTTTACCTCCTCCACATTTCCGGGCTGCCAGAGGGGAAAGACGAAGCCCATTTCGTAGCCCCACGCAAAAAGTTGCTCACAATAGAAGTGGTAAAGGTCTCCGTCAAGTACCGCGGCATCCCAGTAAGGTGCAAGCAGCGGGCGTATTTCCTGCCAGGAGGGTTTGCCGTTGCCGTACAAGTCCTCCTCGAAAGCGGCAGTGAACACCCGGACAGTTTCAGCATGTGCCGCCGCTCCCAGTTGCATGAATTCATCAGCCGAAAGCATGCTGGTGTGAATTCCCCGCGGGGCCTGTGCCGCGGCTGTCTCCCTTACACTCCCCTGCAGGCAGGTACCGGTTACGGTTATGAGGAAAAGGAGCAAAAACAAAGGCAGCGCCCGCCAACGAATTTTCATCTTGACACCCCCGACTCTGCCGCAATAGTGTTTCTGGTTTAAGTATACAGCAGAACCATTTTCTAATTATGAAAGAAAGATTATAACATTACAATAAATCTTAAACTGTGTTAAAAATTCGGCCCACGGGCAAAAAAAAACGGGCAGCTTTCCGCTGCCCCGGCTAACCGGCGGTATCCTGATAAGATATTTTTTTAACCGTGTCCCCGACGGCGGCTGCCTTCGCCTCATAATCACGCAGACTGTAGGAGAGGAAAAGGAAAAGCGGAAGCAGGAGGTAGAAAGCGCCCAGGAAGAACATGGTGCTGAGGGAAGTCAGTTCAGCCACCCAGCCCAAAATGACCGACCCGCCTGCAATCCCCAGATCCAAAGCCATGAAATGGGTTGATGTGGCCACGCCTCTTCGTTCCGGTTCCACCATATCGATTACCATGGCCTGGAGAGCCGGCATAATGGAACCGTTGCCGAGGCCGATCAGGAGGGCGGAGAAATAAAGCATGGCAACCCCCCTGCTTTGGGAAAGGGCAATAAAACCGGCCGCCATAACCAGGTAGCCGAAAGTAATAACAGGCTTGGGGCCGGAACGGTCTTGCACTCTGCCGGCAAAAATACGCGTCAGAATCACACCCAGTGAATTAATGACAAAAAACAGGCTCACATCATCAACATTTATTGCTTTGCCGTAAACGGTAATAAAGGCCACAACGCCCGAAAAGAGACTGCTCGTGCACATAGCCAGGATGGCAACAGAGACGACTCTCTTTTCAAAAATACTGCTGACGGAGATTTTTTGCGCGGCTGCAGGCTGCCGGGGATAATCTATGAAAAAGGAGATGACAAAGGAGAGGGTGATAAAAAAACCTGCGCCGGCAAATAACCGGGGGTAGCCGCTTGCAGCAAGAATCCAGAGGCCAGCGGCCGGTCCCACAGCCATTGACAGGGTGTGTGTCAGGCCATGGATACCCATGCCTTCGCCTCTCCTGGCAGGTGGAACGATATCCGCCAACAAGGTGGCGGAGCCCGTTGAGGCTACGCCAAAAGTAAGCCCGTGCAAAAAACGGAAACATAAAAACAAAAAAAATGTGCCGGCATACTGGTATGTAAATGTGAGGGCAGTGAAAAAGGCCATGGAAAGCAAATATGTCTTCTTTTTACCCAGTGAGTCGTAAGCATAGCCGGAAAAGGGGCGCACAAGCAGAGCCGCTATGGCATAAGCGGAAATAAGATATCCGATTTGAGCGGGGTTTGCTCCCAGTTGATCCATGGCATATAAAGGCAGTGTGGGCAAAAGAAACTGAAAACCGAAATTCATGAGAAAACCTGTAATAAAGAGCAGCAGGAAATTTCTTGTCCATAAAGGAGCGGGACGGTTTGGCACTAATCCTTCCTCCGTTTGCTAGTAATGGCGAAATCATTGTATCACTGCCGGGGATTGGGTGCAAGCATCCGGCAGTGAGACGATAGTGTCAACCCACTGTAGGGAAAAACTTTCACC
>DUUE01000417.1 GCA_012841735.1 Bacillota bacterium
GGGGGTGCGGACATTTTTTTGGACTTGACTATTGTAGCAGACCAAGACATTGTCTGTAGCGTATAGGACTCAGCCCGCCCAACGACAACTTGATTCGTTCTTCGTTAGACCACCGGATGTACGCGTCCAGTTCTGCAATAAACTCATCGACAGACACACCGTCCCAGGATCTGGTGTAGAACATCTCGATCTTCACGGTACCGAAAAACCCTTCGCAAGCGGCATTGTCTGGAGAGCATCCCTTTTTGGACATCGAACGGATCAAGCCTGCGGCATCCATTCGCGAAATCCAGCCCGGCCAACGATAGTGACCCCCGCGGTCAGTATGCACAATTGGGCGTTCTCCAGAGTTCAGACAGGCTATACCACCGTCTAACATGGTGTTAGTTAACTCGGCGTTCGGACTTGTTCCTATCGCCCAGCTTACAACCAGGCCATCAAAGCAATCGATGATCGGCGATAGATAGACCTTCCCAGCAGGTATCTGAAACTCCGAGATGTCAGTCACCCATTTTTGATTGGGCTTGTCTGCATGAAAGTCGCGTTCCAGCAGGTTCGGGACTGCTGGGCTTATCTCTCCCATGTATGAGTTATATCTGCGTTTTTTCTTCCCGGGAACGACAAGATGTTCTTCGCGCATGATGCGCCTTATGACCTTTTCAGAGCATTTCAAACCCTGGTTGAGAAGAACGGCATGCACACGCCTGTAGCCGTAAACGCCTCTATTCTTCTTGAAAACGTCTGTTATCTGTGTTCTGAGAGCAGCGTACTTGTCAGCTCGGCGGAGTGCTCGCCGTTGGTAGAAATAGCTGCTCTTAGCCATGTCAGTGGCAGTTAGCAACTCATTCAGGGAGTACTTGTTTCTAAGGGCATCGATCACGGTTGCTTTCTCCCTGTTTGTCATGTTCTTGAGATCGATGCCCAGGCCTTTTTTTAGTACTTCAGCCGCCTGGTTCAGGATATCCACTTCCATCTGCAGCCTGTGGACTTCCTTCTTCAGTCTCTCTAGCTCTGCTGACAGGGTAGCCTTGTCGCCTAGCTCGTGTTTTGCTTCCTTGTCCATGGTCCTCTCGCCTTGTTTGCCGAGCAGTTCTTTCCTCCACTTGTACAGGCTACCCCTGCTGACACCGTACTTGTTGGCCACCTTCTTGGCAGAGGTATCTCTGGTACATAGAGACAGCACGGCATCTTTTTTGTCTTCTTGGGAAAATTGTACCACAGAACCGCTGGTGATCCTTACTTTTCTTTCCCCGGGAGCCAACTCATCGATCCACTTAACTAGTTCCGCCCTGGAAGGATATCCTAGCATCCTTACAGTTCGCCTGATGCATCGACCGTGTTCCAGATAGTAGCTGACGGCCGTTTCCTTCTGTTCCTTTGAATATTTGGGCCTTCGCTTCAGAACAGCCTTGAGATCGCCCTTGGCTTGGAACTCTTCACACCAAGCAACCAGAGTCTTATACGACGGGTAACCGAGCTCCCCAATAACCGTTGCCGCACTGAAGTCATACTCGATGTACAGTTTCACTGCTCTAATACGGTCTTCATACGAGTACACGGACATCCTCCTGACTGTTTAAGTCCAGGTTTTTGTCCGCACCCCCAAATGGGGATTCTCAAGTGGCCATTGACAGTTTTGCAGTGTGTGCGCCTTGAATTGAACTGTTTCCAGAGGAATTCTTCGGTTATTGCCAAAAGCAGCCCGGCCAACAGCCTAACATGCCATGTACTCATCGTCAACAGCTTTCGCGGCATAAACGCTTAGGCTATTGTCTCATTTGCTACCGTTTGATGACCGAGGCAATTTACACAC
>DUUE01000117.1 GCA_012841735.1 Bacillota bacterium
GTGCCATGGCCGAGATAATCTGCGGAATGATATTGACAATCATGGCAAAAGAAATAAAAAGAGACGCCGCCAGTCCTGCTCTCTGGCCGTAGGCTTCCTCGATAATCCCCGGAATGGTGACACTTTTTTGCCGGCGAAAAGGACCGGTAAAAAAGAGACAGAAAATCAGGCAAGAAATCCCGCCGCCCAGTGTGAACCACCAGGCGGAAATGCCCGTGGCAAAAGCCGTCTGTGCCGTTCCGATGGTCGAGGCGCCGCCGATCATTGTCCCCAGTATAGTCCCGGCAACCATCACGCTGCCGGCACTCTTACCTGAGACGGAAAAATCATCGGCAGTTTTAACTTTTTTGCCTGAATAAATGCCCAAAACCACAAACAAAGCAATGGTAGCTGCTGCGCCAATGTAATGCGGTATTGTTACGTTCATACTTCCACTCCTATTCGATCTTCCGGGCATGCGAACTATGTCCCGGGTCCGGCAAAAGCGCATAAAACGAAGCACTGACAGCCGTCAGTGCCCCAAAGAAGCATGCTGCATGCGATCGTCAGCCGATGTCAAATGCTTTTGTCAGCTTTTTGTGGGTAAAAGACCGGCCGCCCCCGGCATAGTCTGCAACAATATGACCTCCGCCCACAAGCTTGTATTTATAGATGACAAGGCCGTCAAGGCCTACCGGCCCCCGGGAATGAATCTTATTGGTACTGATGCCCACTTCCGCCCCGAACCCGTAACGGAAACCGTCACTGAAGCGGGTGGAGCAGTTCCAGAAAACATTTCCTGAATCCACATAATCAAGGAAGCGGGCGGCATTTTCTTTGTCTGCGGTTACAATGCTGTCGGTATGCCCCGACCCGTATGTGTTGATATGGTCAATGGCCTCTTCCAGCGTGGAAACAACCTTGATTGCCAGTTTGTAATCCAGGTATTCAGTCTGCCAGTCTTCCTCACTGGCCGCAGCAACAGGTATGATGGCCCGGGTCCGGGGACAGCCGACCAGTTCCACGTTTTTGGCAGTAAGCTCCCGGTACAGCGTTGGCAGCACCCTGGGAGCGGCGGCTTCATGCACAAGCAGCGTTTCTGTGGCGTTGCACACGGCAACATACTGGGTCTTGGCATCAACCACAATCTTTACGGCCATCTCCGTGTCGCAGGAGGCGTCGAGATAGCAGTGGCAAATCCCGTCGGCATGGCCCAGAACGGGAATATTGGAATGTTCCATAATATAACGGACAAACTCATTGGAGCCCCGCGGAATAATGAGGTCAATATAATTGTCCAGCTTTAGCATGGCGCCTACTTCTTCGCGGCTTTCCAGGAGGTATGCCCAGTTCTCCGGGATGCCGGCTTCCACGGCGGCGGAGATGATAATCTCACTTAAAAGGCGGTTTGTCTCCCTTGCCTCGGAACCGCCTTTCAGCAAAACACAATTGCCGCTTTTCAGGCACAAAGTGGCAATCTGCACCAGTGCATCCGGCCTGGATTCAAAAATAACACCAATTACGCCGATGGGACAGGTAACACGATACAGTTCCAGGCCTGCATCCAGTTCCGTTGCCAGCAGGGTCTTCCCGACAGGGTCCTCCAGGCCGATGAGGCTTTTGATGCCGCTGACCACTTCCGCCAGTTTGGCGGCGTCAAACTTCAGCCTTTTCAACAGGGGTGCGGCCAGGTTTTCTTCCCTGCTGCGCCTGAGGTCAGCCTCATTGGCACGGATGATGGCTTCCTCCGCCTCCAGCAGCCTGTCTGCAATCCGCTGCAGCGCCCTGTTTTTCACTTCCGTCTCGGCGGCCGCCAGCCTGACGGCTGCCTGTTTGATGTTCACAAGAACTTGCTCCAGTGACATGAAACCTACCCCCCGCCTTTTTATCTTTCCTCATATGCTAAATTTTCGACTTGTCAAGCTGCTTTTCCTCCCGGGTGCACTCTTCCCGGCTCCTGCGCAGCGGTGCCGCCCGCCTGCGGGGATGTGCCCGCTAGTCCTGATAGATGATGGCGGCATGATATTCCTGCAGCGATTTTATGCTTTTATCCCCGGTACTGTTGTAAGCCCTGATCCCCCGCGCACTGGCCAGGGCCGCCGCCAGGGTGGTAATATAAGGAATATTGTTTTTGATGGCGGCTTTCCGGATATAAGAATCGTCCTTCTCGCCGATACGGCCGATGGGTGTGTTGATTACCAGGTCTATTTCCCCGTTGGCAATGCTGTCAAGAATATTGGGGCGGCCTTCATAAAGTTTTTTAATGTGCCTGGAAGCAATGCCATGCTGGTGCAAAAACCTGTTTGTTCCTTCCGTAGCCAGAATGCTGAAGCCGAGAGCGACAAATTCACGGGCAACTTCCAGCACATCGGGCCTGTCCTGCTCCCGCACACTGATGAGAACAGTCCCCGTTTGCGGCAGTGGTGTTTTGGTCGCCTCCTGGGCTTTATAGTAAGCCAGGCCGAAAGACGGGGCAATCCCCAGCACTTCCCCGGTGGAGCGCATTTCCGGTCCCAGGACCGGGTCCACTTCCTGAAACATATTAAAGGGGAAGACGGCTTCTTTTACCCCAAAATGGGTAATTTTACCTTTCCGGATGGAAGATATGTCCGCCTTGCCCATGATTATTTCCGTAGCAAGACGCGCCATGGAAATACTGCAGATTTTGGAGACAACCGGTACCGTCCGCGAAGCCCGCGGGTTCGCTTCCAGCACATATACCCGCCCGTCCGCAATGGCATACTGGATATTCAGCAGCCCCACGACACGGAGTGCGCGGGCAATTTTGTCCGTGTAGGCATAAATGGTTTTCAGGTGCTTTTCCGCGATACTGATGGTAGGAATGACACAGGCGGAATCGCCGGAATGAACACCGGCATATTCAATATGTTCCATGACCGCCGGGACAAAAACATTTTCCCCGTCTGAAACGGCGTCGGCTTCCGCCTCAATGGCATGGTCAAGAAACTTGTCCAGCAGAATGGGCCGCTCCGGCGAAATATCCACGGCCGCCGCCATATAATGGCGGAGCATTTCTTCATCATGCACAACTTCCATCCCGCGGCCGCCGAGCACATAAGACGGCCGCACCATGAGGGGATAGCCGATTTTTGCGGCAACAGACAATGCTTCCGCCAGATTGCCCGCCATCCCGGACTGCGGCATGGGAATATCCAGCCGCTCCATCATTTCCCGGAAACGGTCCCTGTCCTCCGCCAGGTCAATGGCATCCAGGGAAGTCCCCAGAATCCGCACCCCTTCCGCCGCCAGTTCACCGGCAATATTGAGGGGTGTCTGCCCTCCGAACTGGACAATTACGCCCAGCGGTTTTTCTTTCCGGTAAATACGGAGCACATCTTCCACCGTCAGCGGTTCAAAATACAGTTTGTCCGCA
>DUUE01000395.1 GCA_012841735.1 Bacillota bacterium
CCCACCCTGCTGTTGCACCAGCCGGACAATGACAAAGTTCTTGCCACTTCCCTGGAGGCCAGGAACATTAAAGTTAAAGTAACAAAAATTGATGTTCCGGTGGGGGTTGCTTCCGCCTTTGAAGGGGAAAGGATCCGTAAAGACGACATGTACGCCGAATTCGGCGGCACCAGGACCAAGGCCTGGGAACTGGTCCAGATGAAAGCGCCGGCCGAGGTTGAAGACCATAAAATCGAACTGGTGGGCCCGGACCTCTCCGAGGCGGGCACAGTGCCTTACCGCCTGCCTTTCGCCATGGTGGTCAATGTGGCCGGAAAGAATATGCAGCCGGATTTTGAACCGGTGCTGGAAAGAAGACTGCACTACTTTATGAATTATACCGAAGGTGTCATGCACGTGGGGCAGCGGAATATAGTCTGGCTGCGGATCGGCAAGGAGGCTTATGCCAAAGGCCTGCGCCTCAGGCACCTGGGTGAAGTTGTCTACGCCAAAATGAAAGATGAATTTAACAATGTGGTGGACAAGTGCGAGGTCATTATCTACACCGATGCGGCAAAAGTGGCGGAGCTGGAAAAAGAGCTGGCACTGCCCCGGTATGCGGCACGGGATGAAAGGCTGGCATCACTGGTGGACGAAAATGTGGACACCTTCTATTCCTGTACTCTCTGCCAGTCCTTTGCCCCCGCCCATGTCTGCATTGTGACGCCGGAACGGCTGGGCCTGTGCGGCGCCGTCAGCTGGCTGGACGCCAAAGCCACAAAAGAACTGGATCCCACGGGAGCATGCCAGCCTGTCCCCAAGGAGGGGCTGGAAGACGAGCACAAAGGCATTTGGAGCGAAGTCAGCAAAGCGGTGGAAAAAGCTTCCCAGGGAGCCGTTTCCAGGGTTTCCCTCTACAGTATCCTGGAAGACCCCATGACTTCCTGCGGTTGTTTTGAATGTATCTGCGGCATTGTCCCGGAGGCCAACGGCGTGGTGATTGTCAACAGGGAGTACGGCGCAATCACTCCCGTGGGCATGACATTCGGCGAACTGGCTTCCATGACGGGCGGGGGAGTGCAGACTCCCGGTTTTATGGGCCACGGCCGGCACTTTATTGCTTCCAAAAAGTTTTTGCGTGCCGAGGGCGGTATTGCCCGTATTGTCTGGATGCCGAAAGAACTGAAGGATGATGTGCGTGAGCGGCTGGACGCGGCGGCCAAGGAACTGTACGGCATTGAGAATTTCACCGACATGATTTGCGACGAAACCATTGCCACGGAAACGGAAGGCCTGCTTGCCCACCTTGAGGCCAAAGGGCATCCGGCACTGCAGATGGATCCCCTGGTGTAGCAGATCCTGCGGTTCCATCTTACAGGCGCACGCATCTACGGTGGGAACACTCCGCTTGGGCAAAAGAAAATTTACGTAACGCGAAGGAGGTAAAAACCATGTATCAGAGAATTGCAGCCGCCGGCAAGGGTGGAACCGGAAA
Source organism: Bacillota bacterium (assembly GCA_012841735.1). Lineage (GTDB taxonomy): Bacteria > Bacillota > Dethiobacteria > Dethiobacterales > Dethiobacteraceae > DUUE01. The sequence continues at coordinate 1,475 of DUUE01000395.1, forward strand.
GACCAGTATTGCCGGATTGATCATTGATTACCTGGTGAAAGCGGGGAAGGGTCCCGTCCTGGCTGTTGATGCCGATGCCAACTCCAATCTGAATGAAGTGCTGGGCATTGAAATCGAAGAAACCATCGGCACCATCAGGGAGGAAGTCAACTGGGCGGAAAGGACGGGGACACCCATCCCCGGCGGGATGGCAAAGACAGAATATCTTGCCTACCGCCTGAACCAGGCACTCAGTGAAGGCGACGGCTACGACCTGCTTGTCATGGGCAGGACGCAGGGGGAAGGCTGTTACTGTTATGTGAACGGTGTGCTGAAAAACCAGGTTGACCGCCTGGCCGGAAATTACAACCATATTGTCATAGACAATGAGGCGGGGATGGAGCACATCAGCAGGGGGATCGTCGGCAAGGTGGACCTGCTGCTTCTGGTCAGTGATCATTCCCGGAGAGGGATCCAGGCAGTGGGCAGGATCAAAGAACTGGCCGCGGAGCTGAAAATCGAGATTCCCAAAATCGGGCTGATTGTCAATAAAGCGCCCGGCGGTAAAATCTCGGAAGCTATTGCGGAAGAAATAAAAGCCCAGGGTCTGGAGCTTTTGGGTGTGGTGCCGCTGGACGGGACAGTCAGTGAGTATGACGCCCGGGGCGTGCCACTGGCACAGCTGCCGGACGCTGCTCCGGCCAGAGTGGCGGTGAAAGAAATCCTGCTTAACTTGCACCTGATTTAAAGGAGGTTTGGGTTGTGGCTTATAAAAAAGTTGCCGTAAAATATAACGGACAAATTAAAGAAATAACGCTGGGGACCGGTGAGAAGGCTGTAACGCTCGGCGGAAAAAATGTGCTGCCTTTCCACAGTTTTGACGGTAATGCAGGCAACCCTCCCGCCATTGGCATGGAAATAACCGATGTGGCGCCGGCAGACTGGAACGAGGGCATTAAAACTTTATATACCGCCGTCATGGACGATCCGGCCGCCTGGGCAAAATTTGTCGCCGACACTTACAGTCCCGATTTTATCTGCCTGCGTTTTGTGGGCGCAGACCCGGACGGCTTAAACAAAAGTGTGGAGGAATGCGTGGCAACGGCAAAGGCAGTGGCCGATGCCGTCACGCTCCCCCTGGTGATTGCAGGCTGCAAAAATGATGAGAAGGACGGGCAAATTTTCGGCGCAGTGGCGGAAGCGCTGGCCGGGAAGAATATCCTGCTGCTCTCGGCCAAAGAGGAAAATTATAAAACTGTTGGTGCCGCCTGCGCCCTGGCCTACCGGCAGAAAGTGGCCGCTGAAAGCTCTGTGGACATCAACCTGGCCAAGCAGCTCAACATTCTCATGCAGCAACTGGGCGTACAGGCCGATTCCATGGTCATGAATGCGGGCTGTGCCGCAGCCGGCTACGGCTTTGAGTATCTTGCCTCCACCATGGACAGGATCATCCTGGCCGCCCTGGGCCAGAATGATGAAACACTGCAGCTGCCCATTGTTACCCCCGTTTCTTTTGAAACCTGGAATGTGAAAGAATCCCTGGCTACAGAAGCGGACGAACCTGAATGGGGCAGTGCGGAAGAGAGGGGCATCCACATGGAAGTTGCCACTGCCGCCGCCGCCCTGGTGTGCGGTGCCGATGCGGTTGTGGTAAGACATCCCAGATCCCTGACGGCGCTGAAAACCTTTACCGGCAGCCTGCTGGAACCGGGCGTGCACTAATAAGGAAAAAAGGAGGCAGCAGACAATGGCCTTAACCGGTTTGGAAATCTTCAAAATGACGCCGAAAAAAAACTGCAAGGAATGCGGTTTTCCCACTTGTATGGCCTTTGCCATGAAAGTGGCGAGCGGCGCCGCTGCAATTGAAAAATGTCCCCATATTTCCGCGGAGGCGAAGGATAAACTGGCTGAAGCCACGGCACCGCTGATGAGAACAGTCCGGATCGGTGCCGGGGATGCGGAAAAAACTCTGGGCGGCGAAACCGTCATGTTCCGGCATGAAAAAACTTTTGTCAGCAAAACTTTGTTTGCCGTCCAGTTTTCCGATGCGTTAAGCGCCGACGTGGTGGCGCAAAAGATGGAAAACATCAGGAAAGTTGACTATGTGCGCATTGGCGAACAGATGCACGTGGAACTTGTCGCCGTGAAATATGCAGGCAACAGGGAGCGTTACCTGGAGCTTGTCGGGCAGTTAAAAGCCCTGGACAAAATTTTTGTGCTTGTCTGCGACGATGCGGACGTTGCCGCCGCGGCGGCGGAACTGGTGAAAGAAACAAAACCGGTACTGGTGGGAGCGAATGAAAGCAATCTCGACGCCATGGTGGCGCTGGCAAAAGAGCACGGCATTGCCCTGGGCCTAAATGCTGAAAGCGTGGAGGAGATGTATGCCCTGGCGGAAAAAGCACAGCAGCTGGGCTATAGAGAACTGCTCCTCAATGTGGGCACCGCGTCTGCGGCGCAGGCCTTTGCCAATGCGGTTGCCTTCAGGAGGACCGCGCTTGTGGGCCAGGACAGGACACTGGGCTATCCTTCCCTTGTGTTTGTCAACGAACTGGCCAAAGGCGATGCTTATCTGCAGACTGCACTGGCCGCCTGTTTCCTTTTGAAATACGGCTCCATTGTCGTCCTGGACGACATCA
>DUUE01000071.1 GCA_012841735.1 Bacillota bacterium
CGGGCGGAGGAGCCGCCGTGTGCGGACACTCTGATTGCCCATTATCTGAACCTTGGTCTGCCTGCAGGACAGGCTGCACAGGAAGTGGCCCGTCTTACGGGACTTCCCCGCAACGCAATATACCGTCGTATTTTGGCGCAAAAAAAAGAAGGGCAGTAACGCCCCAATTTATTGCGCGGCCATTTCTTTAATGCAGTCTTCGCAGACGATACGGCCTTTATAATGTTTTACATTATCGGCATTACCGCAGAAAAGACAGGCCGGCTCATACTTTTTCAGGATAATGCGTTCACTGTCAACGTAAATTTCCAGCGAGTCTTTTACGTCAATGCCAAGTGTGCGCCGCAGTTCAATAGGAATTACTACGCGCCCTAGTTCGTCGACTTTACGTACAATACCCGTTGATTTCAACATAATTCCCCCCGTTCAGCATAGTTCGACAAATAAAAGTATACCAGCAATTGCCAGACAATACAAGTATTTTTTGCAAGATTTTAATGTTATTCGCAGTTTTAACATATAATCGTACCTGCCTTGCCAAGAAGGAGGGAAGATTGTTATAATTAACTATTGCAAGCTGCAGGACTATTTTTTTACATAAGGAGAATGGCAATGGAAAAGAAAACATTTTATATTACCACGCCAATTTACTATCCCAGCGATAAACTGCATATCGGCCATTCCTACACAACTGTGGCCGCCGACGCCATGGCCCGTTTTAAACGCCTGACAGGATATCAGGTCCGTTTTCTGACCGGAACCGATGAGCACGGCCAGAAAATTGAACGCCGGGCCCAGGCCGCCGGCAAGGACCCGCAGGTATTTGTGGATGAAATTGTGGCGTGGATTAAAAAGCTGTGGCAGCTTTTGGATATCTCTTATGACGATTTTATCCGTACAACGGAGGAAAGGCACAAGCAGGCCGTACAGAAAATTTTCCAGCGGTTTTATGATCAGGGCGATATTTACAAAGCCAAATATGAAGGGCTTTACTGCACACCCTGCGAGGCTTTCTGGACGGAGCGCCAACTGGTGGACGGCAACTGCCCGGACTGCGGCCGTCCGGTGGAACTGGTTTCAGAGGAAAGCTATTTTTTCAGGATGTCCAAATATGTGGACAGGCTGCTTGCCCACATTGAAGCAAATCCGGATTTTATCCAGCCCGCTTCCCGTAAGCATGAAATGATAAACAATTTCCTCAAGCCTGGTCTGGCCGACCTGTGCGTTTCCCGCACCACTTTTGACTGGGGCATTCCCGTGCCTTTTGACACGGGCCATGTGATTTATGTCTGGCTTGATGCTTTAAGCAACTATATTACGGCCCTGGGATACATGTCGGAAGACGGCAGCCTGCTGCAAACCTTTTGGCCGGCGGATGTCCAGCTGATAGGGAAGGAAATTGTCCGCTTCCATACCATTTACTGGCCGATTTTCCTCATGGCACTGGGCCTGGAATTGCCGAAGAAAGTGTTCGGTCACGGCTGGCTGCTGCTTGATGACGGCAAAATGTCCAAATCGAAAGGGAATGTGGTGGACCCGGAAGTTCTGGTAGAACGTTATGGTGCCGATGCTATCCGTTATTTCCTGCTGCGTGAAATACCCTTTGGTGCAGACGGCCATTTCAGTGAAGAGGCGCTGGTACAGCGGCTCAATTTTGACCTGGCCAATGATCTGGGCAATTTGCTGAACAGGACGCTGGCCATGCTGAAAAAGTATTTTGCCGGGCGTGTCCCCGCCCCTGCAGAAAGGGATCCGGCCGATGAGGATTTGCGGCGGCAGGCGGAGGTTTTGCCCCGGACACTGGAAAACCTGATGGACGAACTGCAGTTTTCCGCAGCTCTCGCTGAAATCTGGAAATTTATCGCCCGCGCCAATAAATATATTGACGATATGTCTCCCTGGGCCCTGGCCAGGGCCGGCAGAACGGAGCGCCTGCAGACAGTGATGTATAACCTGGTGGAATGCATCCGCATAGTTTCCGTGTTGCTTTTGCCCTTTATGCCCAAAACGCCCCCGAGAATCTGGCAGCAGCTGGGCATTGCCGGTGAGGCGGACCTGCAGTCCTGGGACAGCATCCTGTCCTTCGGCAGGCTGCCTGCAGGCGAACAGACCGCACCCGGTGAAGTCTTGTTCCCGCGGCTGGAACTGACGGGCGAAGGCGGCGCGCCTGTACGCCAGGCAACGAAAAAAGACAAAGGCAAACCGCAGGCGGCACAGCCCGCCGCGGCAGGGAAACCGGCGGATGCGGACGGAACGGGCCTGCTTGCCATTGAGGAATTTGCCCGGGTGGACCTGCGCGTGGCGGAGATTGTGGCGGCCGAACCGGTGGCGGGTGCGGACAGGTTGCTGAAACTGCAGGTGGATGTGGGCGGCCAGCAGCGACAGGTAGTGGCCGGCATTGCCAGGTATTACCGTCCGGAGGAACTGCCGGGCAAAAGAATCATCTTTGTGGCCAACCTGAAGCCGGCCAAACTGCGCGGCGTTCTTTCCGAGGGAATGTTGCTTGCCGCCAGTGACGATGAAGGCAATCTGGTGCTGGCCACAACGGACGCACCTATTAAAAGCGGGGCAAAGGTAAAATAAGATGAACCTGACCGATTCTCATGCGCACCTGACCGACGGGCGCTTTCGGGAAGATTATGCGCAGGTGCTGGAACGGGCCCGCGCTGCCGGTGTCACTACCATAATTAATGTGGGTTATGACCTGGCATCATCCGCCGCCGCCTGTGAACTGGCGGCAAAAACGGAAGGCCTTTACGCCGCCGTCGGCATTCATCCCCACGAAGCTTCATGTTATACGGAAGAGACGGCCCGCAGGCTGCGCGAGCTAGCTACGCACCCGAAAGTGGTCGCCCTGGGGGAAATAGGACTGGACTACTATTACAACCATTCACCGCGCCATGTGCAGCAGGATGTTTTTCGCAAACAGCTGCGCCTTGCCCGGGAACTTTGCCTGCCTGTTATTATCCATGACAGGGATGCCCATGGGGATATTTACCGGATTTTATGTGCAGAAAAAGCGCAGGAAATTGGCGGCGTGATGCACTGTTTCTCAGGAGATACAAACTTTGCCGTAAACTGCCTGCAACTGGGCTTTTACCTGTCACTGGCCGGCCCCGTCACTTTTAAAAATGCGGGGGAGTTGCCTGCAGTGGCCCGGATGGTTCCTCCCGAACGTCTGTTGATTGAAACGGACGCCCCTTACCTGGCTCCTGTTCCTTACCGCGGCAAACGCAACGAGCCGGCTTTTGTCCGCCTGGTGGCGGAAAAAATAGCCGCCCTCCGTGGCATGGAGCCGGGAGAAGTGGCGGAGTTGACCAGCAGGAATGCCCGGGCAGTGTTTTCACTTGATAAAACTGTGTAAGGAGCGGGCGATGAAAAAAATTGCAGTGATCTGTGCAGCATTCCTGCTGCCGGTAATCATTATTTTAAGTTCAGTCCAGCTCGTGGTGCAGAATGATGCTTTTTTCCGCCGCCAGTATGAGGCGAATAACGTGGCGGAAAATACGCAGATTGAACTGCCCGAACTGATGCGTGTCACCGATGAAATACAGGCGTATCTTTTTGGCAGTCGGGATGATTTTAATATTCATGGTACTGTGGGCGGAGAGTACCGCCCTCTTTTTGCAGAGAGGGAAATCCTGCACATGGCTGATGTGAGAGGGCTTTTTGCCTTGGGGCTTTTGGTGCGCAACTGCGCCCTTGCCCTGTTGCTGCTGCTTGGCCTCTATCTTTTGCAGGCGGACAAAATTTTGTTGGCAAAGGCTTTCCAGGGCGGCTGCCTGTTCTTTGTAGCCCTGGGGGCGGCAGGCGGGCTGCTTTTGGCAGTACAGTTTGACAGGATGTTTGTGCTTTTTCACGAGCTCTTCTTTAATAATGACCTGTGGCTGCTGGACCCGCAGGAAAGCATATTGATCAATATGGTACCGCAGCCCTTTTTTGTGGCTGCCAGTACATGGATTTTACTGACTGCCGCCATGCTGTCAGGACTTGCAGGTGTGGCCGGGTGGCTGCTGCGACGGCGCTGGCAGGAAGAAGCTTTGCCGGCAGGGAGGCACGGCGACTAAAGGAAGCGCCGCTGCAGCATTTTTGCTGCAGTGGTGCGGAGGGGATATAAATTGCAATAATTGACAATGCTACTTCCAGACGGGCAAAAATAAGCAGGAGCGGGTAATTTGACAAAAAGCTGCCGCTTGTTTACAATAGAAAAGTCTAGGAGGAAGCTTATGTCAAAAGATAAAAAGCCGGGCTTTTTTCCCGCCCGGCAGAAACCTGACCCTTACGTGCAGGCTCCCTGCTTTCTGCTGGTAAGTACGCTTCTGCTCTTTGCAGCCTTTTCACTGGTGTACAAGCAGATCACCCTGACTGTGGACGGCAGCGACCGCAAAATGATTACCTTTCGCTCCTCTGTCGCTGCTGTATTGGAAGACGCCGGGGTTGCCGCAGGGCCGGACGACCATGTCAGACCGCTGCCGGACAAGCCCGTTGCAGACGGCATGCAGATTGAGATCAGGCGGGCGTTTCCTGTAACTGTCCATGCGGACGGCCGTACTGTTACCGTGCCGGTGGTAGAGGCAAATGTTGCCGCTGTCCTGGAGAAAGCAGGCATCCGCCTGAATGAGCTGGACAGGGTTGAGCCTGCCTGCGACTACATGCTTGCACCCGGGGATGAAGTCCGGGTGGTGCGTGTGGAGCGGCAGCTTGTGGCACAACTGACGGAGATCCCTTTCCGGGAAATCAGGCGCGGCACCGACAAACTGGACCGCGGTACATCCCGGGTTGTTGCCCGCGGCGCAAACGGCCTGCAGCAGGATATGGTGGAAATAATCCTGGAGGACGGCGTGGAAGTGTCCGCCACCGTTTTATCTGCGGAAATCCTGCGTCCCCGGGAGGACAGGATTATTGAGTACGGTGAAAACACAATACTGTCGCGCGGCGGCAGAGTCCTTGATTTTCAGTATGTTTATACCGTGACCGCCACCGCCTACTGTGACGGGACGGAAGCAAGCGGGTGCCCCAGGGACAGCGCCGGACGCAGCGTCTGCACGGGGAAACACGGCGGCGGAACTACGGCCACCGGCAGGAAAGCTGTGGCGGGGGACGGCAGTGAAGCCAACCCTTACATTGTCAGTGTGGACCCCGGGATTATTCCCCTGGGAAGCCGCTTATATCTTGACGGATATGGCTATGGTGTGGCCGCGGACACAGGCGGTCTCATTAAGGGTAACCGTATTGACCTGCTGCTTGACAGCCATGAAGCCGCTTTACGTTTCGGACGCAGGAAACTGCGTGTGTATGTGCTGGCCCGCTGAAAGACAACCGGCTTCCGGTTGTTTTTTGTCCCTGTTCAGACCCGGTCGCTGTCAGCAAGGAGGAAAAGACGTGTCAAAACTGTCAAACCCGGCGGTAGTGGCCGCTTTGCTCACAGAGCACGGTATCAGGCTGAAGCAAAAATGGGGACAGAATTTTCTGGTTGACGAGAACATCCTGCGCAAGATTGTACAAACAGCGGAAGTAGGTCCTCATGACCATGTCCTGGAGATTGGACCGGGTATCGGGACGCTGACGCAGAAGCTGGCGGAAAGGGCGGGCAGGGTGACAGCTTTTGAAGTTGACTCCCGCCTGCTGCCAGTGCTGGCAAAGACACTGGGTCCATACCCGCAGGTGGAGATTCTGCTGCAGGATGCCCTGGCGGCGGACTACAACGGTTTTTGTGCCTCATGTGGCCCCGTGAAGCTGGTGGCCAATCTGCCCTATAATATTGCCACCCCCCTTATTTACCGCTGGCTGAAGCAACATCGCAGCTGTTTTTCCCTGCTGGTGTGTATGGTGCAGAAGGAAGTGGCGGAGCGGCTTGTGGCCTTGCCGGGCAGCAAAGCATACGGTACCCTGTCGGTGGTGTGCAGGTATGCTTCACAGGTGGAAATTGCCTTTACCGTGCCGCACACAGTCTTTTTCCCCAGGCCCGAAGTGGCTTCCGCCGTAGTAAAAATGGTCCCGTACGGACAAACCGTCCTTGCCGCCGGCGAAGAACCGCTTTTTTACCAAACAGTGGAAGCCGTTTTTGCCAAACGGCGCAAAACTGCCCTTAATGCATTACATGCAGCTTTCGGCCTTGACAAGGAAAAACTGCTTGCTCTGGCCGGGAGAGCTTCCCTTGACTTGTCGCGCCGCGGTGAAACTTTTACTGTGGAAGAATTTGTCCTGTTGGCCAGGCTGCTTGCTCCGTATCTGCACGGCAACCGCTGAGACGCAAGAAAGGTGTCCTGAGCATGAACTTTACCAGCCCTACCCTGGGAGAATTAACTTTTGAAGAAACATACCGGCAGATAGCAAACTATCTGGACGAATACCCGGAGGAAAAGCATAAACTGATTATTGGTACAGATTCCCAGCCCCGCGGACAAAAAGACGTCTGTTTTGTCACGGCAATTATCATCCACCGTGTGGGCAAGGGAGCACGTTATTTTTTCCGCCGCACTTACCAGCGGTATATGCATAATTTGCGCCAGCGCATTTATTACGAGACTTATTTAAGCCTGGAAGTGGCCACCCTGATTACCGCCAGGCTGGCTGAACACCAGGATGCGGCTGTAAATGCCGAAATCCACCTGGATGTGGGGGAAAACGGTGAAACAAAAGAGCTGATCAGGGAAGTGGTGGGCATAGTCATTGGCAGCGGATTTCAGGCCATGATTAAGCCGGATTCTTACGGAGCATCAAAAGTTGCGGACAAATATACAAAATAGCCAGGCACGCCCGGGAAGGGTCGTGTTTTTTTTTGCACTTACATGGAAAGCCCGGCCAAAAACTGCTGCAACAAGTCAAAACGACGCCGGTCGTGGTAGCCGATATAAACTTTATCGCCACTGCTGCGCATCCTGGGCCGGTGCTGCCACAAACAGAGGGCCTCAATGCAGTCCCCGATAATGGTATCAACAATGAGCCGGTTGTGTGTCACATTTTTAACTGATGAGCCGAGTTGTGCATGGGGGATTGTTCCGGCGATACCGGTACGGTAATGCAGGCGGACGGCATGGGTTAATAAAGTCGGAGGCACGGCAAAATCATTCCAGGGCGTATCTCTCAACATGCGGCGTGAGACGGCATGAAAGCCGTGTGACGGTGTGGCGATATTCACTTCTGCAAAAAGCCCCAACTCCCTGTTAAGCAACGCACGCCAGTAAAAAAGCGGCTGTGTCAGGTCGGCCAGGACAGTTTTGTCGGGGTAGCAGTCCAGCAGGGCCAAGTCCAGTTCCAGGCGCATTGTTGTGCCGATAAAGTCCTCCAGTTCCGTGGTAATTTCCCCCACCATGTCGCCATCCACAAAGACGGTGTAATCGGCACCGGCCGCATAAGCCAGCCTGGCTCCCACAGCCCGCGGTATATCTATGCCGAGGGGTGCGGCAAAAGAAACGAGTACTATTTTTTCCCGGTGTTGTGCGTAGGCATGTTGAACTTCTTTTGCCGTCAACTCGTTGGAGCCGTTAAGAATAACAAAAATCCGGGAAACGGTGTTTAGGGACAATAAAGAAGCCAGAACGCGCCCCACCCGGTATTCTTCCATGTGCACAGGAACAACGGCAGCAATCATACTTTCCCCTCCCGGTTTATTATATGAGGGTGGGAATGATTCTGCTGCGGCAGGCACCCTTTCATCTGCGTGTTCATATCATATATTGTTGGAAATTGTGCCTGGCAGGGAAGGAAGGTGTGCGAGACGTGTTTCAAGTCGGCGATACGGTTGGGCGCAAATCATACGCTATGGATATTCTCTTTAAAATTGTGGAAATTAATGAAGAAAAGCAAATGGCGGTGCTGAAAGGGCTGGATATGAGGCTGCTTGCCGACGCCAGCCTGGATGACCTGGATTACCCGGACCCGCAGGCGGTGCAGAAATACCGCAACCGTTCTGATGAAGTGCAAAAAGAGTGTATTCGTAAAATTTACCGCCGCCGCAGCATGGAAAGGGAGCAGCTGCGCGGTATCAGCGGCAGGGCCCCGGAGGAGTTTTTTGAAATGCCGGGTAAAATTTTGCACCTGGACGGTGACCGGGATTACCTGGAAGAATGTATGAAAGCATATCAGTCACTGCAGCTGGATGCCATCGGTGAACATATCCCGGAGAAAGAACAGCCTGCCCAGGTCTGGAATCTGCTACATCAGCACAGGCCTGATATTCTCATTATTACGGGCCACGATGCCTACCTGAAAAACCCGGAACGCAATTTCCAGGATCTGAAATACTACCGTCATTCCCGCTATTTTGTGGAAGCTGTCCGTAAAGCCCGGCAATATGAGCCGGGGAAAGATGACTTGGTGATTTTTGCGGGCGCCTGCCAGTCTCATTATGAAGCCTTACTGGCCGCAGGCGCCAATTTTGCCAGCTCACCCCAGCGTGTCCTGATTCATGCCTTGGATCCCGTTTTTCTCGTGGAAAAAGTAGCCTTTACTTCCATTAATGAATCGGTTAACATTTTTGAGGTAATCAAGCATACCATCACCGGCCTGGACGGCATCGGCGGCCTGGAAACCCGCGGTAAATTTCGCCTGGGGCTGCCCAAATCTCCTTATTGATTTTTGTCTTCTGCAGGCTGCAGTATTGACATCAAAATTCGCAAAATTTAGTCTTGACAATTCTCTTGTTGTGTTGATATAATATTAAATTTACATTTGACACCATACAATATATATGTTACAATATACAAGTAAATCTTGTCTGGGGTGATAGCCTTTGGCAGCAACTAATGCACTTATGCAAATCAGGCGAAGCCTGGAGTCACATGTGGGGCAGAAAATACGTTTGCGCGCTCATCGCGGGCGCAGGAAGACCCTGGAAAAAATCGGTGTTCTGGAAAATACGTATCCATCTATTTTTGTTGTGCGGGTTGATGAACCTAATTATAAACAGCGTTTATCTTTCTCCTATGCAGATGTTTTGACGGAAACGGTTGAACTGACATTGGTACAGAGAGATACGAACGAAAACAATAAAAATCTGGCGTAAAGTCAAAAACAGTCGCAAGGCTGTTTTTTTTTGCCATTTTCGCCTGTAAGGCGGAAATTTTTCTGCAACGGGGCGCCTCCTGTGCATGATTGGGGCCAAGCCGGCATAGTTATGATTATGCGGCAGAAATATGGTGAAGACTGTGCGGCTGAAGCACATTTTCCCCGGCGGGGGCATATAATTAAGCGACGCCACGGGAAAGGGGGCGGAGATACATTTTTGCCGTTCTCTGCATATTGTGTAGTAAAACAGACGAAAGGAGGCTAAAAGATGGGTAAAGATGAATTTCAGGCGCTAAAATGTCTTACCGACCTGTTGAAGGTGGAACAGGTCATCGGTGAAAACGCATCGCAAACGTCCGTAATCCGGGAAATTGTCCTGCCCGGCAGGGTCCGGAAAATCACGGAAGTGGATACAAAACTGCGTGAAGTCAAGGGACGGGTAATTGAAAACAAAGTAGTTGTTGAAGGAATCATCCACAAACAAATATTTTTTGTGGATGAAGACACGGGCCAGTTAAAAGAATTTACCGTGGATGACGAACGTTTTGTGCACTTTGTTGATGTGCCCGGCGCCATGCCCGGGATGAATGTTCAGGTTCACGCCCGGGCAGAATTTGTCGGTCATGATTTCATCAAGGAAGTAAAAGCATACCACCGGGACGGTGAAGATGCGGACACTGCGGAAAGCGAACTGGACCCGCAGGTATTCAAAAAGAAAAAGTTTGACTCCCTTTTCCGGCAAACGGTGGTGCTGGAAATCTTCGCCAAGGTTACGGAGTCTATTCAACTCGATGTTGTGGTTGATGTGCACGGCATTGACCGCGGCAAGGTAATTACCGAACTGCTGAAAGTGGAAAGCGTGATCGGTGAAAATGCTTCACCCGTCACTGTCCGTGCAGATGTGGATTTTGACCGCCCGGCCCGGAGCATTAAAAACATTGATGCCCAGATCAAGGATATCCAGTCACGGGTAATTGAAAACAAAGTGATTGTGGAAGGTGTCCTGCATAAACACATTTACTTTGTCGGCGCGGAAGACGATATTGTATTTGAAACTTCCGTGGACGAAAAGTTTACCCATTTCGTGGACGTTCCCGGTGCTTTCCCCGGTGCCAATGTGCAGGTTCACCCGCGGGTGGAATATGTGGATGTTGATATCGATGCCTATGACCCGACACGCGGTGTCCAGACTGCGATTATTGACATATTTGTCAAAGTAACAGAAACAGTACAGGTTGACGTTGTGACCGATATTAAGGGAGTCCACACCACAAAAGAATTGTTGAAAGTCGCCCAGGTTGTGGGAGAAGGCTCTGCACAGCAGACCATAGTTGCCAACCTGGCTGCACCGGCCAGAGTTCGCCGCATTGCCGGACCGCCCGAAACACGCTTTGAAAATCTGGAGACGCGGGTAATTGACGACAAAGTAATTATTGAAGGGGACCTCGTCAAGAATATTTTCTTTGTCCGGGACGGGGAGAACCCCGAGGTAATGGAATTTGACGCCCGTGAACACTTTACTGTGTTTGTAGATATTCCCGGTGCCCGCCCCGGCCATGTTGTGCAGGTCTACCCGCGGGTGGAATTCACCGATTTTGAAATCGACCACTATGACCGTCACCGTATCCGCCAGACTTCTGTTATTGAAATCTTTGTCAAAGTGACCGAACATGTGCAGTTGGAAGTGGTGACAGGCTGCGAAACAGGCCCGAAACCGTCGGTAACAGTTTATATTGTACAGCCGGGAGATTCGCTCTTTAAAATTTCCCAGCGCTTCGGTGTGCCTCTGGATGCAGTCATTGCCGCCAATCCCCAGATCACAAATCCCGATCTGATTTTCCCGGGACAAAAGATCATTATCCCGCGCTCTCCCAAAGGATAAGTAGCATCACCGGTGCTACTTACTTTTTTAAGCCCCGGGCGGTGTCAGTTTCCGGCATGCCGCCGCATACCATAAACGGGAGGAATGCGTATGGCGGAGAAGGAAAAACAACAGGCAAAAAGGCTGCGTGTAGTAATCAAGGAACAGGCGGCGGAAATAAGGCAAAAGCTTTCAGTCAGGCTTCCCGGTACAACGGGCCGGTTCAGTGAACCGGAAGTAATCCTGGAAGGAATTAAAGCCGTAGCCCTGCAACATGAAGTCTGTTTCGAACTGGCCGTAGCCGTGGAAATATACTATGCGGCAGAGGGGACCGGTTTGGTGGAAAAAGCGGTGTATCTTGTCCGCTTTACCCGGCTGCTGCCTGATGACGATGCTTTTCCCGACTGCAAAGCGGAGGCGGAGGCAGAAGTTAAGGTGGCGGGCAACTGGTTGCCTGCAGTTTCTGCGGAGCAGGAAGGGGCAACCGTGCTGACGGCAGAGTGCGTACTGTCTCTTTCTTACCGGCTTATGGCGGAAGAGCAAGTGGAGTTTCCGCAGCAGGCGGGGGTTGCCCCAGCACCCGCCACCCTGGTTAATGTGGAAACTGTGAGGGGGCATTTCCGCCGGACATTTGACCTGTCCCTGCCTGTTGACAGCACCCTGCTCTCCGAAAATCCAACCGATATTGCCTGCGGTTTCCTGAATGGGCGGGCAGTCGCCCTGTGCGGCTGGATCAAAGTGGAAGGCGATCTTGCCGTCGCCATCCCACAAGCAGCAACGCAAACCCTGCAGGAGGAAAAATTTATTTTTCCCGCCAGGTATTATTTCGACATGCCGGCGGCAAAGCCGGGGTTGGAGGTTGAAGTGGACGGGGCGGCGCAAATAATTGCCTGCCGCCGCCGGCCGGGTACACAGGCATATTTTTTACGCGGCCTGTTTGAACTGCGCGGTACGTTGCTCCAAAGAGAGCCGCTGGCAGTAGCGGATGTCATCCCCGGTGACCTCCCCCGGCACCATTGTCCTTACAAGCTGGAAGAGGTGGTGTGCAGCGGCTCTTCGCAGACGCTGCTGGAGAGGGATGTCTTTTTCTCCCGTCCCGTCCGGGCGGTAAGGGAGCCAGTCGCCGCCCGTGTCCGCAACCTGCAGTACGAGATCATTCCCAACAAAGTAATTGTGCGGGGTGTATTGCAGAAAGATATCTTTGCCGTTGATGCCGAAACAAGCGTTGTTTTTTTACATGAAGTCCGCGAACCGTTTGTGCATTTTGTTGATGTGCCAAAGGCGGCGCCCGGAATGCGTGCCGAAGTGCGTGCCCGGGTGGAATATGTAAACATCGAAACCGGGCTGGACCGGATGACGGCAAGACAGGTGACTATCATTGAAATTACGGTTAAAATCAGGCGATTGCTGAAAAGAGATATTTTGGTGCAGCCGTCGCTTTCTTCCCAACACTCCGGGCACGGGTTCGGGCCGCCGGGCAGGGTTTATTTTGCCCGTTCAGGGGACAGTGTGTGGACAATTGCCCGCATGTTTGGTGTGCCGCTCACGGCAATCATGGCGGTCAACAAGCTGCAAAGCCCGGATTTAATTTCTCCCGGGCAAAAACTGCTTATCCCCTCGTAGCTGCCAACCTTAACCAGTGCTGCAGGATGGGCCGCACGCTGTCGTAAAGGCAGCTTTTTTTCTTTCTAACATGCTTTCACCTCCGGGGAGCAGGCGGGAGGGACTTTGCCCGCGTGGGACAGGCAAGCTATAATAATTGTAAAGATTTCTTAACAATATTAAATTATCCTAAGGAGATGATATTTTTTGCTGCACAGAAAAACTTTTTGCCTTCTCCTTGCCTGCCTGTTTGCAGTATTGCTGTTTTCCCAGTCAGCGGCGGCACACACAGCCCGCCAAGCCTACAGTACAGTTGGCGCAAACAACCGGCACTCGCTCTCCCTGCTGCAAACGGGACGCTATGCATCTGATGCCCCGGCTGGCTGTTACCGGGTGCGTACCGGTGATGCTCTCCAGCTGTTGCTCAACCGCCTGGAAGCGGCGGCCAACAGCCCCCTTGTTGTAAAGAAAGCGGCCGGTAATATTTCCTGGCGTTTGCTGCTTTACCCGTTCTGTGGACGCAAACCTGTCCCTATGCCGCAGCCGGAGCCCAAGCCGGAGGAGCCGGCACCGCAGCCGGAGCCCAAGC
>DUUE01000326.1 GCA_012841735.1 Bacillota bacterium
ATAAATACAAGGATGCTACGGTCACAAACAGCCGGTAGAAAATGCTGAATGAACGGTAACCGAGAAGATGGCTTACCGGCAGGCTGAGGCAGATGCTGAACCACACAACCAGGTATGCCTGGAATTTAGCGGAAAAACTCCTCTTCATCTGTCACCGTTCCCTTCCTGCGCCTGCATCACATGGACTTTGATCCCTGCTTCCCGCAGCCGCCCGAAGATTTGCCCCAAGTCTTCACTCAGGCCGGACAGAGACAGGTAAAACAAAACCGGTGAAAAACCTTTGCGCTTCAGGTAAAGCAGGATATCGGCATCCTTGAGGCCGACGGACGGCGTGAGCAGGTAGAGAGTGGTGTTGGGCATCAGGTAGTAGCTTTGCGTACGCAGGCCGGCAAAGAAAGATCCTGTCCGGACGGGGGCCAGTGCGATGAGATGGTCGGCAATGGCTTCATAGTCACGGAAGCGCCGACCCCGCACAGGGGGAGAGATGCCTGCGGCGCTGAAAACAAGCAGGGGCAGATTGTCCCTGAGGCGGGCATAAGCCAGGGAGGCGGCCAGCTCCACTGCCAGGTCTTCCAGGCAGTGATTGCGGTCATGCCTGTAACTGTCCGCATACATGTCAATAAAAAGCGTCAATTCGGCTTCCGCCGTTTTTTCATAGTTTTTTACAATTAATTGTTCCTGCCGGGCAGACTGTTTCCAGTGGATGCGTTTGACCGTGTCCCCGTCCTGCCACTCCCGGAGCCCTGCCAGGAGGTTGTAATTTTCAAAGGCGGCGTTGGGAACGGTCCGGTCTCCCATTTGCTGGTATGCCGGCAGCGGTATTTCCGGGAAATGGCGGATGCGGGGGTAAACTTTGACTTCACCGCCGGAAGCAAGAGGTTTTTCCAGCTGGAAAAAGCCGAAAGGGTCCCCCGTTTTTACCGTCAGGTCATCCAGACTATAGATGCCCCGCCGCCGGCAGAAAATCTCCCGGACAACTTCTTTTACCTCCCCCGGTTCCAGGGAAAGATACTGTTTTTCCTGGCGGAAACCTTCACCGCTGCCCGCCAGCTCAATGTAAGGGAAAGCACTGTTATCCGCATTAATAATCTTATAAGTCACGGCAAAGGACTGACCCACTTCCCGTGTCCTTGCCGACACAGTGACCGCTCCTTTCAGCCGTGCCAGGCTGCGCCGCAGGCGGAAATAGGGGATGGCCGGCGCCAGCACCAGCAGGTAAAGGAACATATAGGGGAAACGCCCGGCAGCAAGCAGTGCCGCAGGGAACAGAAAGAGCAGGGCGGCCAGCAGCAGTTTATTATTGGCGTCCATCGGTTATCACCGGTACAGGCGTATTATCCAGAATTTCTGCCAGGACATCGCTGACGCGCCGGCCTTTGAGAAGAGCTTCCGGTTTCAGCAGCAGGCGGTGGGAAAAAACCAGTCCTGCCATGGCCTTAATGTCATCCGGGAGGACATAAGTTCGCTGTTTCAGGTAAGCCAGTGCCAGTGCGCCCCGGTATAAATGCTGGCTGCCGCGGGGGCTGATGCCGAGCAGCACGTCCTCATGGGTACGCGTGTTTTGTGCCAGGGCTACAATATACCTTTCCAGCGACTCGGCCATGTAGGTTTGGGCTGCGGCCTGCTGCATCTGCAGCAGTTCTTCCGGTGTAATCACGGGCGCCAGTCTGGCGGCCGCTTCCCTGGGGGAGGCGGGAAGTTTCAGGATTCTTTTTTCCGCTTCCCCGTCCGGGTAGCCGATGGAAATCCGCATCAGGAAGCGGTCAAGCTGTGCTTCCGGCAAGGGGTATGTACCCTCATATTCTACGGGGTTTTGCGTGGCCAGGACCACAAAGGGCACAGGCAGGGGGTATGTTTTGCCGTCCACTGTCACCTGGCCTTCCGCCATGGCTTCCAGGAGGCCGGCCTGTGTCCGCGGTGATGTCCTGTTTATTTCATCCGCCAGGACTATCTGGTGCATAATGGGGCCGGGACGGTAGGTAAAAGTTCCCGACTGCCGGTCATATACTGAAATACCGAGGATATCCGCCGGCATCAGATCCGGCGTAAACTGGATGCGGGTAAAACTGCAGCCCAGGGTGCGGGCGATGGCGTTAACAAGGGTTGTTTTGCCCACTCCCGGCACGTCTTC
>DUUE01000328.1 GCA_012841735.1 Bacillota bacterium
GAACTTTTTTTTGTCCTGAAAAAATATTTTGCAGAGAAAGACCCGGAGGGATACGTGTTTCCTGCCCCGCTGGATATAACTTTTCATGATACAACCGTGGTACAGCCGGATATCCTTTATGTGGCGGGCACACAAAAGGAGATTATGGAAGCTGCCCGGATAAACGGGCCGCCCATGCTGGTTGTGGAAATACTGTCGCCTGCAACCAGGCGGAAAGACAGGGTAAAAAAAATGCAGATCTATCAGCATGAAAACGTCCGGCATTACTGGCTGGTGGACCCGGTTGCAAAAACTTTGGAGTGTTTTGCCCTGCGCGGCGGCTTATATGCTCTGGTAGCTTCCGGGATGGATACAGAAACGGTAAAGCATCCTGATTTTGACGGGCTGGCCATCGATTTAGGCGCCTTATGGCTCACACCGTAGAGGCACATGGTTTCCTTACAAAGCAGTTGCGCCACGGGGGAAACTGTAACCTTCTATTAATCCTTCTCATTTCTCTTTTTCCCTATAATGAAAGGGAGCGTAATTTGTACAGCATACAGTGGAAAAGGAGAGAAGCAAAACCATGGCAAAGGTAACTGTGGAACCTGGTATCTGCGGTTTTCTGACCACCATTGAAGCCGGCATGGAAGGCAGGCGTGATGTAAAGCTCGCCATTGAGACAAAATGCCCCAACCTGGCACCTTTAAAGGAAGAATTAACAGTTGTTGACGGCAGGAATGAATGTTTTGCCAGGCTGGGAGAGTCGCAGATTTATCAGGTTTCGCAAAAGTACTGTAAACATGCGGCCTGCCCCGTACCGTCGGCTATCCATAAAGCAGTTGAAGTGGCCTGCCAGATGGCACTGCCGAAAGATGTGCATATGACTATCAGCAAATAAGCCAGCCCCTTTTTCAGGCCTGGCTTTTCCGCTTGTTCCCGCCGGCTATCAAATCCCCGCTCATGGATCCAGGATAAAAAATTTTTATTACAAATCTGTACGGAAACTAAAGGAGACTCTGCCTTTTGCCTTTTTACGCTTTTATCGCCGGCCGGCAGCTCAAGTGACAGTATCCCCGGACATATATTATATTGAAGGAATTTTATCTTTTATAAAGAATTATTGAAACAGGAATATTTTGCAAGAAATATTTGCCTGCCATAGCTACCACGACCTGAACTGTAAGGCAAAATCAAAGATCTTGATTGAGTCCTTGCTTACCTCAACTTCTATTTGGCCGGACCGGCGCCCGTGTGACGCCGGCCATTTTCACCGCATCGCTCAGCCGCTAACAAGAAAAACAAAATGTCTAAAATATGAAACTTGTCTGTATAAAATAAGATAGAACTATACCAACCGGCTGACAAAATAAATTTATTTATGGCGGGCAGGACCGTTCCCTTTTAAAGGATTACTCTGACAGCACGTGGAGTCAACATATAATTCACTGAAATGCGGTCCGGACACTTCCGGCCATTCTATACCAGAAGCGCGGGAGGAATAGTGTTCATGGCTCTAAAAACAAAGGATTTGTCTGTCTTAAGTAAAGCCCGGTTCAAGATCTATACGCTCGGCCAGTTTACCGTTTTGCGTGGCGAAGAAGTCCTAAACGAGCAGACCAACCGTTCCTACCGGATGTGGGAACTGTTTAAATACCTGTTAACCCACAGAGGCAAAGGTATTCCTGCCGAGTCTATTACCGAGACATTATGGCCGGACAGTGATTATTCCGACCCCCGCCGGGCTGTGCGTGCTTACATTTATCGCTTGCGGCAGATACTGAATGACAAGGAATGCAAAAATATAGTGTTTTCCCAGGGTTGTTACAGCTGGTCAGCCGGTGATGACTGTTGGCTGGACAGCGCGGAATTTGAACGTCTGACTGCCGAAGCGGATGTTTTACTGCAATCGGATACCGACAGGGCGATCGCCTGTTTGCAGCGGGCCATAGAGCTTTATAAAGGTGAGTACCTGCCCGAAATTACTTACAGCGAATGGATAATACCTACCCGCCATTACTACCGCCGTGTGTTTCTGGAAGCTGTCTATAAACTGACCGGGTTGCTGCAGGAAAAGGGCAGCCATCAGGAAATCAGCAAAATCTGTGAAAAGGCGTTAATGATTGAACCTTATGATGAACAGCTGCATCTTGCCTACATAGAGAGCCTGCTGGCGGAAAACAGGTATCAGCATGCTCTGAGACATTACGAATACACTACCGCCATGCTTTACAAAGAACTGGGTATCAAGCCTTCCCAGGCCATGCGCGCCATCTACCAGAGAATCCAAAGCGGTGAAACTGCTTCGTCTGCGGAAGGAAAAAGTTTTCGTGACTTCCTGCAACCAACGGAGGAAAAAAGCGGTGCTTTTTTCTGCCAGTGGGAAATATTTTGCAGCATCCTGGAGCTGGAGAAAAGAAGAGCGGAACGCACAGGCAAACCTGTCACTGTCGGTATGATGGACATTGTTTCCGACTCTCCCCTTCAGCCGGACAAACGGCAGGCCATCATGCAACAGTTGCTTAAAACCACAACCGACTGCCTGCGCAAGGGTGATGTCATTTCTTTCGGCAAAAAGGAGATTATACTGTTCCTCCCCAAACTGGATGATGACCAAATTATGGCTGTATTACGAAGAGTCAGGCAGCAGTGCCAGCAGCAGCTGCCGCTGAAAAATATCAACCTGGCGCTAAAACTGCAGCCGCTGACCACAAAAAAATAATTTACCAGCAGAGTGTGCCCCGGGCACACTTTTTTTTGTTGTGATCAATTTGTAACGCGGATAAAACCCATTTATGACAGCCGCCTGTTATTATGTGAATGACTGGAGGTAATTCCTGAAATGCGGTGCTTTTAGCTAATGCCTTTACTATATGGGGGAGCAGATATGATGAAAAGAGATTTGGTTTCTGCGCGAAGGGAAAAAAGCCGTATTGGCGGAACTGCTTTCCTCGTCCGCGTACACTTTCTGGAAAATTCAACCTGGCAGGGAACCATTCAGTGGCTGGATGGCCGCAAAGCAAAACACTTCCGCAGTTTTTATGAGCTGATGATGCTGATGAATTCGGCCGTCAGCAACAGTAAAAATGCAGACAAATTACCCGACGGTAACTGGGCCGACGATGAGGATGAAATTTCCTATGTGTAAGCGGTCGGTTTACTGTTTGCAAAGGAGAGAGGGAAATGATCAAATGGCATAGTAAGCAAAACCGGCATTCCGGCAGGAAAAGTCTCACCCTGTACCTGGCCGGCATCACTATTATTGCCGTGCTGTTAATGTTGCTGAACCTGCCCTATACCCAGGCATATTTTTCAAAATATAAAAAATCGGATTCTCTTACTATGCTGGTTATAGGGGCGGATAGTATTACTATTACCGGGCCGGAAGCCATTGACTTACCCTCGTCTTCCACGGAAGGCGGGGATGAAGAAGGCATTGCTCTCCTGGCGGTCGATACGGCCTGGGCTGTCTACCAGGCAGAAGTTCTTGACCAGTTTGGCCGGCCCCTGCCTGATGAAGCAGTCATCTGGGACATCCTGGACGGGCCGCACACCGGAATTTCCCTCAGCAGAAACGGGGAACTCAGTATCACTCCTGAAGCAGCCCCGGGCATCTACACCATAGTTGCCATTTCCGCAAGCGACAAAAATGTCATGGCCTTCTTTGAAATAGAACTGGTCGCACCGGAAACTGACGAGAACGATGAAGATCCGGGTGATGAGCCCGGCGAAGATCCTGCTCCTACTGACGAAGATCCTGCGCCCGGCGACGATGAACCCGGCGACGA
>DUUE01000124.1 GCA_012841735.1 Bacillota bacterium
AGGTGGCGGAGCAGGTGATCGCCGCGGCGAAGGCGGAAAAAGAAAAAGAGTAAGCGCCGTGCAGATACGAGCAGTTTATGGCCGGGAATCCCCTGTCCAGGGAAAACCTGTCTATGAACTGCTCTCTGTCTGGGTAAAACAAGCCGGTATATCTCAAAACATTGCGGTATGAGAGAAGAGGTGTTGCTTAATGCAATTCCGGATGATTACGCCGGGGGAAGCATGGCGTTTTGATGATTTTATTCGTTCTACCGCTAATGGCCACCTTTTTCAATCATATATGTGGGGCGAAGTAAAAAAACCGGACTGGGAACCGTTGCGCGTAGTGCTGGAAGAAGAAGGCCGGATTGTTGCAGCTGCCTCCATATTGAAGCGGAAATTGCCAGTGGGGCGGCGGACAATTTTTTATCTGCCGCGCGGCCCGGTGATGGAAGACTGGGACGATGCTGATGTGCTCGCGGCGATCATTGATGGTATTCGGGCCCTGGCCATGGAGCACCGGGCGGTCTTGGTCAAAATTGACCCGTGCATAATGGAAGGTCAGCAGACGCCGGCGGCGGCGCTGCGGCGGATCGGTTTTCAACCTGCCAATGTAAAGCGCGATTTTGGCGGTGTGCAGCCGCGCTATACTTTCCGGCTGGATCTGCAGGGTGAACTGGATCAGATTATGGGGAGATTTCCCAAAAAGATTCGCTATAAAATCCGATATGCTTATAAACGAGGGCTGCAATTTGTCACTGCCGGGGAAAAGGAGCTTCCCCAATTCATGCAGTTGATGGATAAAACTGCCGAGCGGGGTAACTTTGTTAACCGGAAGATTGATTATTTCCAGAAGCTTTTCCGTATTCTGAGCCCGGAAAATGCAATTAACCTGACTTTGGGTTTATTTGAGGGAAGGGTGATTACAGCAGGGATTACTTTTGCCTTTGGCGACAAAGCCTGGGCGGCTTATGGGGCGCAGTCGGAGAGTCATCGCAACATCTACGCTTATCATGCCCTGATCTGGGAGAGAATTAAGTGGGCGAAGGGTAAAGGCGCGCGCTGGTTTGACTTTTACGGAGTTCCGGGCGAGGTGGGGCCCGATCATCCTCTATACGGCATCTATTATTTTAAGAAAAGCTTCGGCGGCAATTACTGCGCCTTTATCGGCGAACTGGATCTTGTTCTTTCCAGGGGCCACTATCTTCTCTGGCGCCATCTATCCCCTCCCATCTACAATTCAGTTATTTTTATGATCCGGCTAGGCCGGAGGATTGATGCAAGTTTATTCTCCTTTTGGAAAAGGATTTTTTCTTTTAGACGCTTTACTGAATCGGGCGAAAAGCCCTTTTAAAAGCCTCCCTGCTCTGCCGAACAGCTTCACCAAAAGAATCTTCCCGAAGGCGAAAAGAGGCATCAGATCATCGGCGGCCCAGATGGCGTGAGCCTTATGGTGGCTTAACCAGGGGCGGACAATCTCTTTCCAGCCCAGCTGCCCGCTTTTTAAATAAGCCCTGGTGCTGAAAAAATCCTCGTAGGCATGCCAGAAGGCCCAGGGTTTTTCTTCCTGGAGGTGGCAGTCCGGCAGCGGCTCTCCGATGAGATCCCGGTAGTGGATATAGGCGAACTCCATGCCGCATTTATCAAAGAGGACATTTAAGCTGCTTAAGCGGGCGTTTATCTCAATCATGTAGAATTTTCCGTCCAGAGGGTTCCGTTTAAATTCGATCTCCCCGAAGCCGCGATAGCCGATGCGGCGCATGTACCCAAGTCCCAGGGCGGCAAGTTCGGGATCGTAACAGTGATGGGTCAGGGTGGAGGAGCCGAAATTTATGGGAAACTGGCGCAGCTTCTGCGCGGTGAGCGTGTGGGTGGCGCGCCCTTCGCTGTTGATATAAGCGTCAAAGACATACATGCAGTCGTCGAAGCCGGGGATAATCTCCTGGACCATTACTTCCAGTCCGGCTGACTGAGCCCGGGACAAAGCATCGG
>DUUE01000173.1 GCA_012841735.1 Bacillota bacterium
ATGCCGCTGATTACAACAACCCCGGCTGCAGCCAGCCCGGCACTGATCCTTTCGGCAGCAGCCCTGCCGTAGGCACTGGCTTTCCGTGAACCGACAACGGCAACGGCCGTGTCTTCCGCCCTGGGCAATTCTCCCCGGTAAAAAAGCAGGGGCGGAGGATCATAAATTGCCAGAAGCAGCGGCGGGTAACCGTCATCAGTAATACGGACAACTTCGATTCCCAGGTCCCGGCACTGCCGCCACTCCCGCTCCGGGTCAATTTTTGTGCGCTCCTGCAGGACGGCTGCCGCCGTTTTGGGCGGGATCCCCGCCTCGGCCAGCTGGCCGGCAGTTAAAGTGAAAGCTTTTTCCGCACTGCCGGCATAGTGCAGTAAACGCAGTATGCGCCTGGCTCCCAGGACTGAAATGCGTGTCAGCGCCAGCCAGTAAGGCACATCGGACATCACACTGTCTCCTTCCGGCATCTTGCCTTATATTCTACGCCTGCCTGATCTTTCCTGCCGGCCGCAGAATTTCCTTTCCCGCCACAGGCAGGCACAAGAGAGAAAAACCGGACCAAAAGTTGTCCGGTTGCAGGAAAAAGCGGCATACCGTTGGTGGCCGGCACCATTATACCACAGATACAGGGGACGAACAAGTGTTCCGCCGCCAATGCCGCTTTTTCACTTTTTTTTAATTGTCATAAGGCAGGATCCTGTTTTCCCAGGTCCTGATCATAATTTTGCCGGGAGCATGGGAGACAAGATATTCGGGGAGCATGGGCGTTTTGCCGTAACCTTCCGGAGCATTGACAATAAAGGTGGGGATAGCCAGGCCCGAGGTATAGCCGCGCAGCTGTTCCATAATGGCAATACCTTCCTCCACTTTTGTCCGGAAATGGGCAGTCCCCTTAACCGCCTTGGCATGAAAAATATAGTACGGCCGGATCATGCATTTGAGCAGCATATGATTCAATTTTTTCATCACATGGGGGTCATTGTTGACACCGGCAAGCAAAACAGCCTGATTGCCCAGGGCGGCTCCGGTCCGTGCCAGCCTGTGGCAGGCCGCCTCCACCTCCGGTGTAATTTCCAGCGGATGATTAAATTGTGTATTAATATAAACAGGCCCGTGTCTGTCAATAATTTTACACAGCCGGTCTGTAATTCTCATAGGCATTGTAACCAGAGTCCTGGTACCGAGTCGTTTTATTTCCACATGCGGAATTGCATCCAGTTCGTCAAGCAGCCAGTCCAACAGTTCATCATTTAACAGCAAAGCGTCTCCGCCGGTCAGTAAAACATCGCGGATTTCCTCATTTTTCCGGACATAGTCCAGGGCCTGGCGCAGCTGTTCCCGCGGTGTGGCCCGGTCCACCTCACCGATCAGGCGCCGGCGCTGGCAGTGCCTGCAATACATGGCACACTGATTTGTCACTTTAATAATCAGACGGTCGGGATAGCGCCTGGTAACAGCCGGGACAGGCGAGGTAAATTCTTCCGCCATGGGGTCTTCCGTCCCTGTTTCGTCCATCAGTTCGGCCGCCTGGGGAATACAGATCTTTTTTACCGGATCTTCCGGATCTTGGGGATTGATCAGGCTCACATAATACGGCGACACCGCCCAGCGGTAACTTTCACCCACAGTGCTTATCACATCAGCTTCTTCCCGGCTTAACGACAGCAATTTGGCCAGGGTCTGCGTGCGGGTGATCCGCTGTTTTACCTGCCACCGCCAGTCCTGCCACTCACTGTCCGTAATGTTAAAATGCTTGTAAATCGCCTGTTGCCTTTTCTTGATCTCATCCCAGGCGGAAAAGCCGTCCGGTATCTGTGTCCGGGCTTGCAGATACGGTTCAATCTGCGCTTTCAGTTCCGCCGCACGCCTCTGTGCAAGCTGCCTTTTTTCTTGTTCTGTCCATTTTTTTTCTTCCATGCATTTCCTCCGTTCTTTTTTTGATTTTTCTGTCTTTATTCAGTATAACACAGGCGGCGGCGGAGGACCAGGAAATTAAACATTTTTTACCATCCTGTTTTATTCTTCTTCCCGTACCACGGAGCCGCCATATTCTTGCAGTATCTTGGCAATTTCCTCCCTGTGGCCTTCTTCATCTGTGACAATTAAAAGATAGGCGCTTTATCTTATTTTTCCTGCAATATAACTTTCCTATGCTCACAACTTTTCACTGTACAAGGGAATTTTGTCGCGGATATGGTTTTTCCGGCAGTAAAGAATAACAACAAAAGGAGGTGTTTTTCATGGCCAACCGCCGTAAGAAAAAGCGCCTTGTTCCGGAAGCGGAACAGGCGCTGGAAAATTTTAAAATGGAAATTGCCCGGGAGCTTGGCATCCCTGCCAGCGGGGAAGCTTTTGCCGCCGCCCTGGAGCAGTATAAACATGAAATTGCGGCAGAACTGGGGATAGACGGTTATATCCGCAGCCAGGGCTGGCAGCAGGTACCTTCCGCCGTCTGCGGTTCCGTGGGAGGCCGTATGGGCGGCCCCATCGGGGGCAATATGGTACGCCGCATGATTGAAATGGCGGAAAAAGCAATGGCAGGCTCTACAAAGTAAGCATTTTATCCACAATGGCTGCCGCCATTTCCGATCCTTTTGCTTTCCCGCCCAGGTCCGGCGTTACAGTCTTCCCTTCCCTGATGACCGCGGCCAGGGCACTCTCCACCCTGTCTGCGGCCTCCGTTTCACCAAGATAGCGCAGCATCATGACGGCGGACAAAAGCAGGGCTGTGGGATTGGCAATATCCTGGCCGGCATATTTGGGCGCGCTGCCGTGCACAGGTTCAAAGATGGCCAAATCTTCCCCTATATTGGCTCCGGGTGTCACACCGAGACCGCCCACCAGACCTGCACATAAATCGGACACAATGTCGCCGTACAGATTTGGTGCAACCATCACATCATATAATTCCGGTTTCTGGACAAGCTGCATACACATATTGTCCACTATCTTGTCCTCAAACTCAATTTGGGGATAATCGCGGGCAACCTCCCGGGCAACGGACAGGAAGAGGCCGTCAGTGCATTTCATA
>DUUE01000059.1 GCA_012841735.1 Bacillota bacterium
CAAAACATCAGTTTCTGGCGGCGCATGCCAATGTTGAGGACGATACCAATGGCCATCATATTCATCAGCAGGGAACTGCCGCCGTAAGACATGAAAGGCAGGGGCAGGCCCGTTACCGGCATCATGCCGATGGTCATGCCCACATTGACAAGCACATGAAAAGTCATCATGGTGGCTACACCGATACAGACAAGCATGCCAAAGGAGTCTTTGGCCTGGGAAGCCAGGCGGATAATGCGGAGAATCAGAAACATGAAGAGCAAAAGCAGGATGACGGCACCGATAAAGCCCGCGCCCTCGGCAAAGGCGGAAAAGATAAAGTCTGTGTGCTGTTCCAGCAAAAAACCGAGATAATTCTGCGTTCCCTGGGCAAAAAGGCCTTTGCCGTGAATGCCGCCGGAGCCGACGGCTATGAGTGACTGGATAATCTGATAACCGTCATTCAACGGGTCTTTGTAAGGATCCAGAAAAATAATAAGGCGCATGCGCTGGTATTCTTTCAGGTTAAACCACAAGAGCGGCAGCCCCACGGCTGCTCCCATAACGATATATGTCAGCAGGTGTTTAAAATTGGCGCCGGCCATAAAAAGCATGCCGAAAAGGATCACCAGAAACACCAGCGAAGTGCCCAGGTCAGGTTGCTTAAAAATCAGGATAATGGGAACAGCCACATGCAAAAACGCCGGGAAGGAACTGTAAAAACTTTCAAAGTTGCCCTCCTGCGCCGCCAAGTGCCGCGCCAGGGAAATAATAATACCTAGCTTGGCAAATTCGGAAGGCTGCAGTTCAAACACTTTCAGGTCAATCCAGCGCTGTGCGCCGCCGCTGTCTCTGCCGACGAAAAGAACAAGCAGCAAAAGGCCAATGTTAGCCAGGTAAATATAGGGAGCGAAACGATAAAAGTAAGTATAATCGATGCTCAGAATAAAGAGCATGACAAAAAAACCGACAGCAAAACGGATAGCCTGGCGTTTGACAAAATAGAGGGGGTCCGCTGTGGCATTTATCGTTGTGCTGGCGATAATAATCAGGCTGATGCCGACAATGGCAAGCACAGTCAGCAAAAGCAGCCAGTCAAAATTGCGCCAGAGTCTGCGTTCAAACACGTTTTCACTCCTGACTTCACCGGGTAACAGGCAGAAAAAAATAGTGCACGGGGGCCTCCCGGCACTATTATTATACGGCAGGCTCAGCTGAAGGTAAAGCGGGAACAAAAGGGAACTAGAAAGTGCGCCGGATGGCTTTGATGGCTAAATTTGCCTCCAGGACAGCTGTACCATCGCTGCGGTGCATCTGTATCACCGTATTGCCTTCATCAATTTCCATATACTTTGAGATGACACGGATCATTTCCTCTTTAATTATATCCAGGAATTCGGGTGAAACACTTGCCCGGTCGTGGACTAGCACCAGGCGCAAGCGCTCTTTCGCCACATCCTTACTATCCTGTCTGCCTGTAAGGGCTCTGAGCAATGCTTTAAGGTTCATGGTCCACTCCTTTCTAACCGCCGAAGCCGATGAGTTTTTTCAACCGTCCCAGGAAAGAGCGGTTTTCGTAGAGATTAAGAAAAGGAACTTCCTCTCCCATAATTCTGCGGACAATATTGCGATAAGCCTGTCCGGAAGGGGAACCGTTTTCCTGTGCCGCCACAGGCTCTCCCCTGTTGGTCGAAATAATGATTTTTTCGTCATCCGGCACAATACCAATCAGATCAATTGCCAAAATTTCCAGGATATCATCAATATCCAACATATCCCCGCGTTTAACCATATCAGGCCGCAGGCGGTTAATCAGCAGGCGGGAGTTACGCAGCCCTGACGCCTCCAGCAGGCCGATAATACGGTCGGCATCACGGACGGCGGAAACTTCAGGGGTGGTAACAATAATAGCCCTGTCTGCACCGGCAATGGCATTGCGAAAGCCCTGTTCAATCCCGGCAGGGCAGTCCACAAAGATATAATCGAACTCCTGCTTCAACTCTTCACTGAGTTTGCGCATCTGTTCGGGGGTGACGGCATTTTTATCCCGTGTCTGGGCTGCGGGGAGCAGGTACAGGTTTTCATAGCGTTTGTCACGGATCAGTGCCTGCCTGGGGCGGCAGCGCCCTTCAACCACATCAACCAGATCATACACAATCCTGTTTTCCAGTCCCATCACCACATCCAGGTTGCGTAAGCCGATATCGGCGTCAATCAAAACAACTTTTTTGTTTAACAGAGCCATCCCGACCCCGAGGTTTGCTGTAGTGGTAGTTTTTCCTACTCCGCCTTTACCGGATGTTATAACAATGACCTCTCCCATGCACTTCAGTCCCTTCTTTTCAGTCTTTTTTACGCGTTTTGCCTGGAGGTAATCGCAGCAATCATGATCCGGGCATCGTTGATATAAGCATATTCGGGGGTGTCGGGCAATGACGGGTTATCCGGCGCACGGGAAATTACATCGGCAATGCGCAGCTGTGTCGGTGCCAGTCGCAGGGCTACAACAGAAGCATTTCTGTCACCGCCGACGCCGGCATGGGCAATCCCGCGCAGTGTCCCGAAAACAAAGATATCACCGTCTGCCACAATTTCAGCGCCCGGATTGACGTCACCCAAAACAACCACCGTACCGGGGAAACGGATATACTGCCCGGAACGCAGTGTCCGCTTGATCACCAGGCAGCGCCCTTCTTGAAACCCTTCAAGTTTCAGCTCTTCCATTTCACCCTGGCGCCTGGCGGATGTAACGGCAGGGGGATGCTCTCCCGCACTTTGTATTTCTGTAATCTGGAGGCGGCTGTGCTTTGTAATGACTTCAATGAGGGCATCCTTTTCTTCCTCTGTCAATTCACGCCTGCCTATGTCGACTTTAACCGCAGCTTCACCAAAAAAAGCCGAGCGCGCTTGCAGGCGTTCTGCCAGGTCAGCCAGGACATCTTCAAAGGCGGCATCCTCCAGACAGTAGATAGTCAAACCTTCTCTTGTTCCCTTAAACTCAACAGCATATTTTTGCATAACGTCCTCCGTCAGCAAACCATTGTCTCCATTATTTTTCGTCAGAGAGCGCCATATTCCTGCCAGCACGTAAAATAAACGACATTGATTCTATAAAAAGGAAAACGCTCCGGAGAGCGTTTCCTTACTCATTATTGCTGCTTGTATCTTCAGCATAGTATTCTGCCAATATCTGCCTGGCCACCGGAACGGCCCCCTGGTAGCCCAGCCCTCCATGCTCCACAATGACTGCCAGGGCAATATCCGGGTTGTCTGCCGGGGCAAAGCCGAGAAACAGGCTGTGAGGCTGGATACTGTTGTCCTGGCTTGCCTGGGCTGAACCGGTTTTGGCAGCCACTTTCACGGGCAGCGTCCGCAGGCTGCTTCCTGTTCCGCCCGGTTCGGTAACGGCTTTCATCCCGTTATGAATAGTCTGCCAGGTGACATCACTGACATCCATTCTGTTTAGCACTTCCGGCTTGGCGGAGAAAACAGTATTGCCGCTGGAGGAAGTAATCTCCTGGACTAAATACGGCCGGTAGTGCGTGCCCTTGTTGGCCAGTATGGCCCCGTAGTTTGCCAGTTGCAGGGGTGTTACCGCATGACCCTGGCCGATTGCCGCTGTCAGCACATTACCCTGATACCAGGGCCTGCCTTCTTCCCGGCGCAACAGTGATCCCTTAACCTCCCCGGCCACATCCGTCAGGCCGGTGGGCTGCCCCAGGCCGAAGCCTTCCGCATATTTCATCATGGTATCAATGCCCATCATTTTGCCCAGCTCAAAAAAGAAATTATTGCAGGAAACCTGCAGTGCCCGCACCACATTGGAAGCACCGTGGACGATACCATCATGGCAGCCCCTGGGAGGTTCTCCGCGGAAATAAACCTTGCGGCCGACACAAACAAAACGGCTCGCGGGACCAATCAGGCCTTCCTCCAGGCCTGCCGTGCCCACAATCATTTTAAAGGTGGAGCCGATAGGGTAGGCACCGGAAATGGCTTTGTTGACAAGCGGCAAATCGGGGTCGCCCATCAGCAGCAAATAATCCTGGTTGAAAGTGTTGGGATCGTACGCCGGATAACTGACCATCGCCCGGATTGCTCCTGTTTGCGGGTCAATGGCAACAACGGCTCCCTTGCCGGCCTGGCTGTTGCCCCCTTCCTGCAGGCCGGCAATAACATCAGCCAGGGCTTTTTCAGCAATCCGCTGCAGACGTGCGTCCAAAGTCAGGGTCAGGTCATGCCCGGGTACGGGAGGAACTGTGCCCAGCTCCCTTACCCGCTGCCCGTAATGATTGGTTTCCACTACTTCGGCGCCATCTCTGCCCCGCAGGTATTCCTCAAAAGCAGCCTCAATCCCTGTCTGTCCCACAATATCGGAAATCCGGTATCCCTTTTCTTTCCCCCATTTCTGATACTGGCCGGCCTGAATGGTACCGACATAACCAAGGACGTGGGCGGCAAGAGTTTTCTCCGGATAAATACGGACTGGCGTAGTCTCAATAATTACACCCGGCAGTTCTGTCCGGTGTTCCGCCACTTTGGCCACAATTTCCGCTGAAACGTCATCCGCAATACGGATGGGTGCGAAGCTTTTATAGCGCTGCATGGCAATTTTGCCCCTGATCTCTTCCGGGGTAATTTCCAGAATGCCGGCAAGCAGCGCAATCACTTCATCTTTATAAGCTTTCTCCAGGTCAAGCAGGGACACGGCAAAACCGGGCATGTTTTTGGCCAATATATCTCCGTTGCGGTCCCTGATTTCACCCCTGGCCGCCGTAATGGGCAGTTCCCGCAGGCGATTGTTTTCCGCCTTGGCAGCATAATGCTCATACTGGTAAATCTGCAGCCAGGCCAGCCTGGCAGTCAGGAGCATGGTTACAACCACCACTGCCAGGACAAAAAATCGCAGTCTTTTTTGCAGGGATTTTGTCATAACCTTCCCTACTCCTCAAAATATTTCTCGGCAAACAAGGCATGCCGCCGCTGGGCACGGTAAAGCGGCGGGTAGATAATTCCCGTCAGCAGGAAGTGGTAAGCAATCCTTACCAACACATACTGTTTCAGGTATGCCGGCAGGGCATACGGCATGGGCAAGGCAAAAAGTTTCATCAGGAGATAGGTGAGCAGGTCGGCAAAAAAGCTGAAAAAAACAACCAGCGTCATCGGCGCCGCAGTCATATCTTTATAAATATCATCGGCGACCATGCCGGCCAGCGCCCCTGTCAGCATTTTAACGGCCGCAAAAAAACCGGGGGGAGAACCAAAGAGAATATCCTGCAGCAGCCCGGCACATAAACCGATAATGGCACCGTTGCGCATCCCGCCCAGAATGCCCAGAGACACAGTGGCAACCAGCAGAAAATCCGGATGCACCCCGGCGGTGCCGGCCAGGGCCAGCACAGAGCCCTGCAGGGCAATGCCAAAAGCAAACAGTAAGACTGTAATTACGACCGCCATCTAGAAAACATCCCCTTCCTGCAGTTCTGTTTCCTGCAGCGGTTCTTCCTGCACATCCCCTGTTTCCGGTTCTGTTGCCGCACCCGGAATAACGACAAAAACTTCTTCCAACCGGTTGAAAGTGGCCGCAGGCTGCAAAGTGGCGTTAATCGTCAGACCCTGCTCGTCTTCAGCCACTGACAGCACGAAGCCGATCAAAAGTCCTTTGGGGAAAACTCCTCCCAAACCGGATGAAATCACACTGTCACCGGGCAGGACATTGGCATCCCGGGGCAGCTGCATCATCCGCAGGTAACCGGGACTCTGCGGATCGCTCTCCACCGTACCCACAGCCCCTGTCTCCCGTGACCGCTGGATAATGGCGCTTACACTGCGCCGCGGGTCGGTTAAAAGCTGCACCTGGGCCGTGGTCGGTGAAACGGAAAAGACGCTGCCAATGAGGCCGTCCGTGGTAATAACGGCCATCCGCTGCCTGACACCGTGCCTTGAACCTTTATTAATGGTAACAAGGGAAAACCAGTTGTTCGGGTCCC
The DNA here is from genome assembly GCA_012841735.1 of Bacillota bacterium. GTDB lineage: Bacteria > Bacillota > Dethiobacteria > Dethiobacterales > Dethiobacteraceae > DUUE01. The sequence goes on from DUUE01000059.1 coordinate 5,970, forward strand.
GGGCAATAACTTCCGCCGCAATCAGCTCATATTCTGAAGTTTCCCGCAGTGCCAGCATCCGGCGCAGCCGTTCATTTTCTTTGCGCAGTTCTGTCAGGCGCGCCTCCAGCGTAATGGCTTCGCCGAGCCTTGCGCGGAGTTCTGCATTTTCCGCCCTCAGTTCCTGGTAACTTTTTACTGTAGCCAGGATTCCTTCCACTGAACGGGTTAGACGTTGAAAAGCCCCTTGGACAGGGGCTATCACTACCTGCACAATTTCTTCCGGCCATGTTGCACCCTGCCGGTTGACCGTATAAGCGGCAAACAGCAGTAAAAGAGCCATGACGGACAAAATGGCAAGCATTTTTTTGACAAGTTTTTTACGTTGATTTTTGGGAATAAGCACAGGTTTCACCTTTATCCCGTCCCCGGCTGCTACCCAACCCGGCGCGGGGTAAGGGCAACTCTGCGCAACAATTCGATTTCGCCCAGGGCTTTCCCTGCCCCCACAGCCACACAGTCAAGCGGGTTTTCCGCGATATAGACAGGCATACCGGTTTCCAGGGCAACAAGCTTATCCAGGCCGTCCAGCAGGGCGCCGCCGCCCGTCATGACAATGCCTTTGTCCATAATATCCGCCGCCAGCTCAGGCGGTGTTTTCTCCAAAGTAATTTTGATGGCTTCCAGAATACTTGCCACCGGGTCGGCCAAAGCCTGTTCAATTTCCTCATCACTGATCTCTTGCGTTTTGGGCAGGCCGCTCACCAGGTCACGGCCGCGGATCTCCATTGTCTTGGGGTTGTCTTTATTCCGCAGCGCGGTACCGATGGTAATTTTAATTTCTTCGGCCGTGCGTTCACCGATCATCAGATTGTAATTCTTTTTAATATAGTGAGTGATGGCTTCATCCATCTCATCGCCGCCCACCCTGATGGAACGGCTGGTAACAATACCGCCGAGGGAAATGATGGCAACTTCCGTGGTGCCGCCGCCGATATCCACAATCATGCTTCCCGTCGGTTCTTCTACCGGCAAACCTGCACCAATGGCCGCAGCCATGGGTTCTTCAATTAAAAAGGCTTCTTTGGCCCCCGCCTGCTTGGTAGCATCAATTACTGCGCGTTTTTCCACTTCGGTAACGCCGGAAGGTACACAGACGACAACCTGCGCTTTTAACATGCTTTTCCGCTTGTATGCCTTGGCAATAAAATGGCGCAACATGGTTTGTGTCACGTCAAAGTCGGCGATGACGCCGTCTTTCATGGGCCTGATAGCCACAATATTTCCCGGTGTCCGGCCAATCATTCTTTTGGCCTCCTCGCCTACTTCGAGGATGGCACCGGTATCCCGGCGGATAGCAACAACAGAAGGTTCCCGGAGGACAATACCCCTGCCTTTGACAAAAACCAACGTGTTAGCCGTCCCCAGGTCAATACCAATGTTGCGTGTGAAATATCTTGTTGAAAAGCGCATGTATGCGTCTCCCTTCATTGTTAAATCCGCTACTTGTTATTATATCAGTTTTCAACACAGACACAATAGAAAAGTTATGGTTAACCGGAAGCACCTAGCGCGGCAGCGGCAGCAGGCCGCGTTCCCTGAAACTGACAAACTTCCCGTCACCGATTACCAGGTGATCAAGAACTTCAATGCCCAGCAGCCGCCCCCCTTCACACAGGCGGCGTGTCACTTCCAGGTCTTCCCTGCTGGGTGTGGGATCCCCGCTGGGATGGTTATGTAACAGAATGACGCTGGCACATGCCTTGCGGATGGCCGGGCGGAACACTTCCCGGGGGTGAACCAGGGAAGTATTTAAGCTGCCAACAGAAACCTCTTCCAAGCCCAGAACTTTATTTTTTGTGTCCAAAAGCAGAATACGAAAATGCTCCCGCTGGTAATGGCGCATTTCCTCCATCACCAGCTCCGCCGCCTCCGCCGGAGTGGTAACAATGGCGACTTCCTGCCGCAGGCGGCTGCTGAGACGGACGGCAAGTTCGGCCGCCGCCAGCAGTGTTACCGCTTTGGCCGGGCCCAGGCCTTTGATGGCCGTCAAATCATCCAGACTGCTGCGCGGCAGTTCCGACAGCCCGCCGATTTCCACCAGAATCCGTCCCGCCAGTTCCACAGCCGTTTCTTCGGCCGTGCCTGTGCGCAGCAGGATGGCCAGCAGCTCGGCATCGGACAATGCCGCCGCTCCCCTGTTGATGACACGTTCGCGTGGGCGCTCACTCGGTGGCAGGTCTTTGATGGTCAGGCGCCGTGTTGACATTCATACCAGCTCCTTTTACCATTTTAATTCCTCCCGCTTGTGTAAGCATTGTCCACAGTGCAGCCAGGGGTAACCCCACCACATTAAAATAACAACCGTCAATCTTTTTCACAAAAACAGCCGCTCTTCCCTGAATACCGTAGCCGCCGGCTTTGTCAAAGGCCTCGCCGCTTTCCAGGTACCACCCGATTTCCGCTTCCGTCAGCCGGCGGAAGGTCACACGGGTAGTTTCAACATGGCCCGCCCGGTATCCTTCCGGCTGCCTGATAAGCGCAACGCCCGTCAGCACCTCATGGGTCCTGCCGGACAGCAGTGACAGCATTGATTGTGCTTCCCTGTAACCCGCCGGTTTGCCCAGAATTGTCCCTTGTAGATGCACGATGGTGTCGGCGGCGATAATAATGCCTGTCTCTTCCTGCGCCGCCACCGCTTCAGCCTTGCGCCGGGCCAAAAGCAGCGCCTGTTCCGCCGGTGTGGCGGCTGTCACCCCGCTTTCATCCACCTCGCTGCGGCGCACAGTAAACTGCAGGCCAAGCCGCCGCAAAAGTTCCGCCCGCCGCGGGGAAGCCGATGCCAGGATAATTTTGTCTGTTGCCGTTTGTTTCATGAGCCTCAATCCTGCAGAAAATTTATCTTGCTTAATGCCTTATGTGTATAGCTGACGGCCAGGCCGGTAAAAAAACCGGTGGGCAGGGCCAAAACCAAAAGCAGCGGCAGGTAAACTTTTACCAGGCTGGCACTGGCCAAAAGAAGCGCAGCCACCACAACCTGGGTGGTATTGTGTGCCACCGCGCCCATAATGCTGACCGCCACCAGTGATATTTTCCCCCTGCGCCAGAGTGCCATGCCCGCCGCCATAAGCAGCGTGGAAATGATGGCACCGGAAAAGCTTAAATAAAAACCGGTGGCCAGAAAGTTGCCGGCAAAAAAACTGCCCAGCACGGTACGGACGGCGGCCACAGTGAGAGCTGCGTCAAAACCGTATAAAACAAACGTCAGCAGGGAAATAACATTGGCCAGCCCCAGTTTGGCCCCGGGGATGGGAATGGCGGGAATGGCATTTTCCACGGTATGAATCACCAGGGCAAAGGTGATTAAAATAGCAAGATGTGTCAGCTTCTTTATTTTCATGCTTTCGTCCTTTCCGGTGCAAATACAAGCCGTAATAATCCTTCAACAGTTTACCACGTAAACGGGGCCGCCGCAACCTTGCGGGCACAGCTCTAAAGAAAATGTAAAAAAGACAGAAGGTTGGCCCTTCTGTCTTCCGCCGTATCAATTCAGGCGGGTGTAATAGATGATGATAAACAGGAGCAGTCCCAGCATCAGCGCCACCAACAGTGAATCGAAATTCAGGTTTTTAATATTCCAGTCTGAGGGATGCCCGCGCAGGCGGTCCCAGAGGCTGCGGGAGCGCTCGCCCGTCTGTTCATAAGCATTGTCCAGTGCTTCATCAAAGTCGGCCGTTTTGCGGACAAGCTCCCTGGCTGCGGCGCCTGATTTTTCATAAGCCTGGTTGAGGGCACTGTCCAGCTGCTCCGTCCGGTCGGCCAGGCGGCGCACGGCACCGCCCGACTTTTCATAGGCCTGGTTGAGGGCGTCGTCAAATTGCTCCGTCCGGTCCGCCAGGCGGCGCGCAAGACTGCCCGACTTTTCATAGGCCTGGTTGAGAGCACCGTCCAGCTGTCCTGTCCGCTCCGCAACAGTACGGACTGCTCCCCCGCTGCGCTTATACGCTTCATTGATGGAAGCGTCAAATGAAGTTACCAGCCGGCACGCCCCGCGCGCCAGCCGGGAGGACTCCAGGTAAGTGTTGTTGACAAAGCTGTCAAACCTGGTGCTTGCCCTGCACACTGTCTGCAGCAGGAAACGTACCGCCGGCAGGTAAAAAAGATATTCCACGGAAAGCCACCCGGGCGGTTTAACCGCAAAGAAATTGTAATGGTCCATGGCCAGGTATAAAACTGCGGCAATGGCCAAAACCACCAGGATGCCCTGCACATCATGCCAGTTCCAGACATTGATTTCATGCAGATGTTCAAGCGCGTGGTGGTCATAGGTAAACCCCTGTGCCGCAGGAATTACCACTTTAGTGAGCAGGAAATGGGGAAAGAGGCCAATGGCAAGGATCACTGCCCCGAAGACGCCCAGCACGGTATAGACCGGCCACGCGTACCGGTAGCTTTTTTTCGCAAACCTGTCAGGGACCTGCCCCAGAAAAAGGCCGCGGAAAAGCTTGGTAAAATAGCACAATGTCATGGCACTGGTAACAGTAAAAATTTTTTCGGCAACAAAAAGCGGGATGCTGTGACGGTGCTCCGCCGCCTCCACAATGGCGTGGTGCAGCAAAGTTTTGCTGACATAGCCGTTAAAGCCGGGAATCCCGCCGATACCGGCAAAACCGATCAAAAAAACTGCCGCCACAAAAGGCACTTTTTTCAGCATGCCCCTGACCACGGTAATATCAAGTTCATGCGTCACCATGTAAATGGTGCCGACCATGAGGAAGAATCCGGCTTTGAAAAAAGCATGGTTAATGATGTGATAGAGAGCGCCGGCAAAGCCCATGGCACCTTCCATCCCCAGGTAGGCCGCCACGCCGATCCCCATCAGGATATAACCCATCTGCGAAACGGAACTGTATGCCAGAATTTTTTTGGCCGCCGTGGACAAAAGCGCCATCAGGGCGCCGGCAAACATGGTAATAATACCAATCCAGATAATCGCATAACCGACCTGCATGGAGGGCAGCATCTCCAGGGCGGCATGCAGGGCGGGTGCGTCACCGTGGCCTGCCCCTGCCGCCTGGGGAGTAAAAATCATCCCCACAACCCGGAAGATCCCGTACGCTCCCGCCTTGATCATCAGTGCGGAAAGCAGTGCACTGGCCGGTGACGGCGCCACAGGGTGCGCTTTTGGCAGCCAGATATGCAGCGGAATCATGCCGGCTTTCACGCCGAAGCCGATGATAAAGAGCAGCATGACTACATACGGGTTGAGGGAAGAAGCGGCAATCAGGTCATGAAGCGGTTTAATTTCCAGTGTACCAATACTGCCGTACAGCAGGAAAACGCCCATGAGCAGGCACAGCCCGCCGGCCACGCCCAGGTAAAGCATTACCGCTCCGGCGTGCATGGCGTCCCGTGTCTGTTCATGAATTACCAGCACATAGGACAGCAGTGTCATCAATTCAAAAAAGACAAAAAGGCTGAATAAATCTCCGGACAGTACCACGCCCAGGCAACTGGCAAGCGTCGCCAGAAGAAAGACAAAAAAGCGGGTTTGTGCATGTTCATGTGCCATATAGGCAGTGGCATGCAGCGTGGCCAAAAACCAGATCAACGACATGAGGGCGGCAAAAACAAAACTGAAAAAATCTACCTGGAAATAAATGCCAAACTGCAGCACCCCGGCGATTCCCCACGTTACAGGGCCGCGTACGACCAAAGGATACATGAAAAGCACTACGACCAGCGTCAGCAGCGTTGTAATTACAGCACAGGCATTCCGCAGCTTGCCTGCATGCAGGCCGAAGAGGAAGGTCGCCACAGAACCTGCCAGGGGGATACCGACTGCAGCCAGCGGCAACATTGATGTGACAAATTCGGTTGTGGCGTGCACTTCCTGAGCTGCTGCGAACATCATGTTGTCAGAAACCTCCTCTGAGTAAAAACTCGGCTGTCAGTTGCGAAAGGTCGAAAGGCACATTCCAGGGCAAAAGCCCGAACAAAAGCGTGGTCAGGGCCAGCAAGGCAACAGGAACAAGCATTGTGGACGGCACCTCATTAATGCGTACCAGGTCGTGACCTTCTCTCTCCCTTTTGCCGAAAAAGCCGCTGATAATAATGGGCAGGTAGTAGAGGCCGTTTAACAGGCTGGAGATGAGCAGCACCACCACGTAATAGGGCTTGCCGGCATCAAGAGCGCCAAGGGAGAGGGCCCATTTGCTTAAAAACCCGCTTAAGGGTGGAATGCCCATCATGGAAATGGCGGCCAGGGAAAAAGCAAACAGGGTAAAGGGCATCTGCCTGCCCACGCCCGCGAGCTCTTTAATTTTCCGCTTGCCTGTTTTCAGAATAATGGCGCCGGCGGCAAGGAAAAGCGTACTTTTCATGAAAGCATGGCTGAAAATGTGGAAAACATCTCCCAGGAGCGCCCTTTCGTTTATAATGGTCATACCCAGGAGAATATAGCCCATCTGGCCGATACTGGAATAAGCCAGGCGCCTTTTCAGGTCTTCCTGGGTAAGGGCTACGGCCGACCCCAATAAAATGGTGATTATTGCCAGCACGGCCAAAAGTGTTGTCCAGCCTGCATCCAGGATCATTTTACTGCCAAAGACGTGGAAGACAACCCGCAGGAGACCATACGCCCCGGTTTTCAGCATAATCCCGGAAAGGAGGGCACTGGCCGGTGACGGTGCTACCGGGTGGGCATCGGGCAGCCAAACATGGAGCGGGAACATGCCCGCTTTCATGCCAAAGCCGATCAGGTAGGCAAGAAAAGCAAGCAAAGCCAGGGAAGAAGGCTCCTTAATCAGCAGCGGGCCGTTTAAAGAAACGGAACCGCCCAGTTCAAAAGTAATAATAATACCGAAGAAAAGAGCAAGACCGCCGATAATGGTCATAATCAGGTATTTATAACCTGCACGCAGTGCTTCCATTGTTTCTTCGTGCACGACCAAGACATAAGAAATAAGGGACATCAGTTCAAAGAAAACAAACAGGGTAAAGAAATCGCCGGCCATGAAAATCCCCATACAGCTGGCCAGAGTTACTATCAGCACGGGATAATAACGGTTGCAGCCATGTTCATGGCGCATATATTCCAGGGAATAGACGGTAACAAGCATCCAGACAAAGGAAGCCAGCAAAGCCAGGGAAAAGCTTAAAATGTCCACCCGGAAAGAGACGGCCAGGTTGGGCAGCAGGGAAAAAAGCTGCAGTTGAATAATCTCTCCCCCGGTAATAAGCGGATACAGGGCGGCAACAGAAAGGAAAGTAATGGCGGAGGCCGCCACGGACAGCCCATTGCGCAGCTTCTCCGAACGCCGCTCTACCGCCAGGATGACAAAAGTCATTACCAGGGGGAAGGCCACAATCCAGACCGGCAGAAAGTCTGTTACTCTATCCATTGTTGTTCATCTCCTTAACAGTATATTTCAAGTCTGTTTTTTTCTTTGGTTATTACCGCAGCCCGAGCAGGAGTTGTGCGGCATGCGCCACAATCCCGGCCATACGGTTGGGGAAAAAGCCAAAAATGATGACGGCGGCCGCCAGCACCACAATGGCTGCTGTCATACGGGCAGGCAGGGCACGGGGTGCAGCCACATTCCCGGACGGTGCCCGGAAAAAAGCGTTAATAATAATGGGCAGGTAATAGATACCGTTCAGCAGGCTGCTGACGAGGACAACCGCGGTAAAGAACGGGCGGCCCACATCCAGTGCTCCCAGGGCCAGATACCATTTGGAGACAAAACCGTTTGTCAGCGGGATGCCCACCATGGCCAGGGCGCCAACGGCAAAAGCAATGCCGGCTACGGGCATAGTCTGCCCGATCCCTGCCAGGTCTTTGATCCTACGCGTCCCGGTGGCATAAATGAAAGCACCCGCCGCCAGAAAAAGCATGGCTTTCATAACCGCGTGATTGAAGATATGCAGAATCCCACCTGTAAGGGCATTTTCACCCATGAGGGCTACCCCCAGAAAAACATACCCGATTTGGGCAATACTGGAGTAAGCCAGCATCTTCTTCAGATCCTCCTGCACCATGGCAAACATGGAGCCGAGCAGGATGGCAAGCGTGGAGAGCCATAGCAGGATTTCCGCCACAGGTGTCCGGGCCAGGAAAAAAGCGGGATAAACCCGGAAAAGTAGTTTGATCATGGCTACGGCATAAATTTTAATTACTAAACCGGAAAGGACTGCAGACGATGGTGACGGGGCCGCTGCATGGGCATCGGGCAGCCAGACATGCAGCGGAAACAAGGCCGCCTTGATGCCAAGGCCAACCAAGAGCAGTGCCAGGGAAGCCAGCAGGTTATAGGGATACAGCTCTGCAGCCTGCGGCATGGCCTGGGCCAGGTAAGTCATATTCAGATGCCCGGTAACCATATAAAGCAGGGCGATGGCCAGCAGGATGCAGCCGGACCCCAGGGCGGACAACACCAGGTATTTCAGGGCCGCCTCGATACAGTCACGGCTTTCCTTAATGGAAATAATGCCGCAGGAAGCAATGGCCGAGATTTCAATAAAAACAAACAGGTTAAAAATATCATTCGTCATGGCTATGCCGAACATGGAAGCAAGCAGTGTCAGGTAGAGGGTATAATACCAGCCCCGTACTTCTGCCCGCAATTCATGCCGCAGGTCGTCAATACTGTAGATCAGCACAATGAAACCGACCAAAGACAGCGTCAGGACGGTGAACACAGCCAGGTAGTCCACGGCAAATTCAATACCAAAGGGCGGCGGCCAGTTGCCAAAATGGTAGGTGAAGGGGCCGCTGCGCATAACCTTTAGCAGCAGGGAGAGCGACCCAACACAACAGAAAAAAAGGGCAAAAAAGGCTCCCGGCGCAACCCAGTGCTTCCGCCAGCGGGCAAAAAGGGGCACAAGATAAGCCACAACCAGGGGAACCGCCACCATCAGGGCGGGAGCGTGCTTGAAGGTCACTGCTCCTCACCTCCCCGGATGCGCATAATCTCTTCCGCATCCACAGTCCCGTAGTGCTGATACACTTTGATCACCAGGCTCAAAGCATAAGCGGTGACACTCACGGCCACTACAATCCCCGTCAGGATGAGGGCGGTGGGCAGCGGGTTAATAAATGCCTGCTCTTCCCCCGGCACAAGCACGGGGGCGCGCCCGCCCCGCACATAACCGATAGCCACAAAGAAGAGAAAAACTGCCGTATCCATAATATTCATGCCGATAATTTTTTTAATGAGATTGCTGTGTGTCAGCATGGTATGAAAACCGATAATAAAAAGAATAATGGCGAAAAAATAGAAACTGTTCTGGTGAAGACGGTACAGTATTTCAGTCAGCGGCACTTTTCTGCTCCTCCTCTCCGGCAATCAGGCGGTAAAAGAGCGTAATGACAGTACTTGCCACTTTAATTCCCACACCAAGTGTAATTACCATAATGGCGCCGGAGGAAAACAGGTTGCCCGGCGTGCCCAGAGGGTATCCCGCCGCTTTGTTTGCCAGGAAATTGCCCCCCATTATCAGCGAGAAAAGGCCGATGCCGGCATACAGGAGTGTTCCGCTGCTTTCCAGTACGGTGGAAGTGTCATGTGAAAGTTTTTGCGCTCCCGCGCTCAGATTAAAAGCCAGGGCATAGAGAATCATGCTGGCACCAAGGATTGCCCCGCCGGAGAAACCTCCGCCCGGTGACAGGTGGCCGTGCAAAATCACATATAACCCGTAAAGCTGCACAAAAGGCAGCAGTGTGCGGCTGATATAACGGACAATTAAATTTTTCATCCCTCTCCCACCTCCTGCTGTCAGTGCGCTTTCAGGTTGGCCAGTGCCGCCGCCAGGGCCACAAACAAAACAGTGGCCTCGCCCAGCGTATCAAACGCCCGGTAATCCACAATAATACCCGCCACCACATTAAGCACGCCCGTCTCCCGGATGCTTTCTTCCAGATAGCGTGCAGGCACTTCATTATTGGTCACATTGGCGGGATCGCCCACGGGCGGCATTTCTACAACAGTCGCCACCAGGGCTACCAGAATCACAGCCAACAGTAACACGGTCAGCACTTTGCGCATCTATTCCTGCCTCCTTGTCTTGGCAATGGCAGCCACCAAAAACAGTGTGGTCACCCCTGCCCCGACGGCCGCTTCCGTAATGGCCACATCAGGCGCGGCCAGAAGCTGCCACAGGATGGCCATGACAAGACTGTAGGCGGCAAAAATGATCACTGCAGCCAGCAGGTCCCTGGTGCGGGCGACAGCAATGGCGCAAACCACCAGAAAAATGAGCAGCAAATAGGACAGGGCGCTAGTCATGTGCACCCACCTCCCCGCGCTTATCCAGGACAACAGTTCCGGGAGCTGTTTTGACTTTTTTCAGGTAGGCGGCACGGGCAATAACATGGGCCGCCGTCGGATTGGCAATCCAGACCAGGACAATGAGGAGCAGCAGTTTGACGGCGGTTGCTGAAAAACCTGCATACAGTGCCAGTGCCAAAAGAATCAGGCCCGCCCCCAGGGTATCGCATTTCGTGGTGGCATGCATGCGGCAGAATACGTCCGGCAGGCGCAAAAGCCCCGCCACGCCCACCAGGAAAAAAAACATACCGCCGGCAAGCAAAATAATAATCACAGCTGTCATGACCGGGCCTCCTTATTCCAGGGCGCCTTTTTCCAGGTATTTGGCTATACCGATGGTAGCAATAAAACTGATCAGCGCATAAACAAGAGCCACATCAAGAAAGAATTCCTGATGGAACACCAGTGAAACCAGGGCGATAATCACCACCGTTTTAGTACCGATAACATTAATGGCCACAACACGGTCGGCTTCCGTGGGGCCTGCCACCGCCCGCCAGAGGCAGAAAAAAGTGGCAGCCACCAGCAGGATGCCGGCACCGGTCAGTACATTTTCCAGCAGTGTCATCTCAGGAAACATTTTCCGCCTCCTCCAGGGCACGCAAATTGTCCGCCAGTTCCCAGGAAGCCACATCTTCCGCCCCGGCCCGTGTCAGGGCATGGACCACATAAACGTCATCCTTTATATCCACTGTCAGGGTGCCGGGAGTGAGGGTAATGGAGTTGCCCAGGATAACACGGTTAAGCGGCTTGCGTATATCAGTGCGGAACTCAACAAAACACGGGGAAATATTAAGCCGGGGTGACAGGACAATTTTGGCCACATCCCAGTTTGCCTGGAAAACGGCTATCATGAGCCGCGCAAAATACACACCGAACCCCAGGACAGCCCGCAGGGTAACAAGGGGTCTTTCTTCTTTATTTAAGAGCAGCTCCCGGTTAAAGGCGGCCACCGCCAGCGAACAAAGGACACCGACAAGCAGATGCTGCCAGTGCAGACGCCAGGTAATCAGGAGCCAGAAAAGGAAAAGGACGGCCGCCGTACCCCAGAAAACAGTGTCTGTAACAGTTTTTTTCACTGCTTCCCGCCTCCCCGCCGGAAATGTCCTGATTTGCCGCCCTTTTTCTCCAGCAGCATAATCCCGTCGATGACCATTTCCCTGTCAATGGCTTTGCACATGTCATAAATGGTCAGCGCCGCCACGGAAACGGCAGTCAGCGCTTCCATTTCCACACCGGTTTTCCCCGTCGTAGAGACTGCGGCTACTATTTCCACCGCCGACTCTTCCGGTTGCAGGGTGAAAGTGAGATCAACCGCAGTCAGAAAGAGCGGGTGGCACATGGGGATCAGACGGGAAGTGTCTTTGGCCGCCATAATACCGGCAACCTGCGCCACCGCCAGCACATCCCCCTTGGCCATGCCGCCGGCCGCGATCCGCTGCAGTGTGGCCGGTTGCATTTTTACCCTGCCGCAAGCCCTGGCAGTGCGCCTGCTGTCCGCTTTCTCTGATACATCCACCATTCTGGCACGTCCCTGTGTGTTGATATGGGTTAAATCGTTCATGGCGCCTCCAATTGTTCCAATTTTCTCAATACTTGTCACCTACTATGCGGCAGTAACATTAGTCTACACCGCCCTGTTATTCTTGTCAATGGGCGGCACCCTGCCGGGGCCGTGGAAGAAAAAGGCAGGCGGTGCGGAAGCTCGCTTCCGCACCGCCTGTGTTTAAACAATGGTTTTTTGCGGGCAAACTTCCACGCAAGTTCCGCAATTTGTGCACAGATTGCTGTCAATGACAGCCACATTGTTTTCCATGTGGATGGCATCGACAGGACAGTTTTTCACGCATAAAGTACAGGCGATACAGCCGCGGTCACAGACAGAACGCACCTGTTTGCCTTTGTCCTGTGACTTGCAGCGCACATGGTGCACACCCCTGGCGTTCACCATGTCAATAACCTGCCGGGGGCATTCATTTTTACATTTGCCGCAGCCGATGCAGAGAGTGATATCAATGATCGGCAGGCCGTTTTCCCCCATTACAATGGCATCCACCGGGCAGACACGTTCACAGTTGCCCAGCCCCACACAGCCAAAGCTGCAGGCCAGCGGGCCGCCGCCGAACATCAGGGCGGCTTTGCAGTCGGGCACACCGTCATACACAGATTTGGCCCGGGCTGTATTGCAGTCACCCACACATTTTAACTGGGCCACCAGGCGGTCTTCCGCCTCAGGTGTTTCCGCTCCCATAACTTCGGCAATTTTGGCCGCCACTTTGGCGCCGCCGGGAGTACAGCCGTTCAAAGGGGCACGTCCGGCCACCACTTCCTCTGCAAACTGGGCGCAGCCGGCGTAACCGCAGGCACCGCAGTTTGCCCCCACCAATAATTCCTGAACCATTTCTATTCTTGGATCAACCTCAACGGCAAACTTCTGCGAGGCAAAAGCCAGCAGACCGCCGAAGATCAGTCCCATGGCCGCCAGGCTGATAACCGCTGGAATAATCATGCTCATACGCCTCCTACATCATACCTTGGAATCCCAAAAAAGCTATGGAAAGGATTCCTGCCAGAATCAGGGCAATGGAGACTCCGCGGAAAGGTTTGGGCAAAAAAACCAGTTCCAAACGCTCACGGATACCTGCCATAATCACCAGAGCAACGGTAAAGCCAATGGCAGCGGCAACACCGAACACCACAGCCTCCAGCAGGTTATACTCCAGCTGGATATTCAGCAATGCCACACCAAGCACGGCACAGTTGGTAGTGATCAGGGGCAGGAAAATGCCGAGTGCCTGGTAAAGAACCGGACTGACTTTCCGGATGACCAGTTCCACGAACTGCACGAGGGAAGCGATTACCAGGATAAAAACAATTGTCCGCAGGTATTGCAGCTCGTAAGGCACCAGGAGGTAGTATTCCAAAAGCCATGTAACCAGGGAAGCCAGGCCCATGACAAAGGTAACTGCCATCCCCATGCCAACGGATGTTTCCACTTTCTTGGAGACACCGAGGAAGGGGCAGATACCAAGGAAACGCGAAAGCACAAAGTTGTTGACAAAAACGGCACCAAAGAAAATTGCCACTAAACTCGTCATTATCTACCCTCCCCTACTCCAGTCTGAACTTTTTAAACACCACATTAACCAACGCCATCAGCAGGCCGAGAACAATGAAACCTCCCGGCGGTGTACCAATAATTTGAAAGGGTTCATAGGCCGCACCCATGATATTCGCACCGAAAAGTGTACCCGCGGCCAGAAGTTCACGGATGGCACCAATTACTGTCAGGGAAACGGTAAAGCCAATTCCCATACCCAGACCGTCGGCAATTGAATCAATAACAGGACTTTTGGAAGCAAAGGCCTCCGCCCTGCCAAGAATAATACAGTTAACAACAATGAGCGGTACGAAAATACCCAGCTGGGAGTGAAGTGCCGGTGCATACGCATTGAGAACCATATCCACGATGGTAACAAAAGTGGCGATAATGATAATAAACGCGGGGATGCGGATTTTGTCCGGAATAAATTTACGCAGCAGGGAAATTACCACGTTGGAAGCGATCAGCACCGCTGCCGTGGACAAGCCCATCCCCAGGCCGTTTATGGCCAGTGTGGTCACGGCTAGTGTGGGGCACATCCCCAGCACAAGTCGGAAGGTCGGGTTTTCTTTAAAGACGCCCTTGGTCAGTTCTTTCATTAAGCTCATGTCCTCACCCCCCGCTATTGCTGCAGTGCATCGGTGACTGCGTCCATGATACCCTGGCTGCTGAAAGTGGCACCACTGACGGCGTCAACCTGCACTGACTGTTCATCAATAATGCGTTTGGGAATTTCCGCTTTTGCCTTGTCAAAGTATTCCGGCGTGTCGTCCCCGTTTGTTACTTCAATAGCGGTGATTTTCCCGCCGGCTACCGTAACTTTCACTTTAATACCGGGCATTAGGCCTACGCCTTCGCCCTCATAGACGCCGTCGGGCAGGGCGGATATGTCAACGCCGGGGCCGGCGGCGGCGTTTTGCAGCGCATTGGTGACAGCATCAATGATGCCCTGGCTGCTGAAAGTGGCACCACTGGCGGCGTCAACCTGCACTGACTGTTCATCAATAATGCGTTTGGGAACTTCCGCTTTTGCCTTGTCAAAGTATTCCGGCGTGTCGTCCCCGTTTGTCACTTCAATAGCGGTGATTTTCCCGCCGGCTACTGTAACTTTCACTTTAATACCGGGCATTAAGCCTTCACCTTCGCCCTCATAGACACCGTCGGGCAGGGCGGAAATGTCAATGGCCGGGGGCACATCTGCCAGCTCACCGCCAAAGGCGGTCAGAATGGCTTCCATTTCTTTTTTCACGCCGTTTTCCACTGCCACGCTGGAAATGGTGGCACCGGAAATATTGTCCACATCAAAGGAATCTGCCAGCGTTTTGCCAAGAAACTGATTGCGATAGGATTCTTCTTCAATTTTGGAACCCAGGCCTGCCGTCTCACTGTGCGAAACAATAGTCAGGCTGACCAGTTTCCCTTCACCGTCAATTCCCAGGTTAAAACGAATTTCTCCGCCATAACCGTTGGTTTTTCCTTCCGCCAGAATACCTACAAGATTGCCGTCCGCATCGTAGCCAATGGTGGCCGTCCTGCCGTCGGCTTCTTTGTCTTCAAACGTATCCACCGTGGGAAAAAGCTCCTGCAGGAGAGCAATTTTTTCTTCATACAGACGTTTTTCAATAATTTCAGATGTTACCTGATTGGTATATGCCAGGGCGCCTGCAGACACTGCACAAATGACCATCAGGATCAGGCCAAGCCTTAATATCTCTTTCATTATTTTGCCACCTCCCCGTACTTTCTGGGCAGGGTCAGGTTATCAATGAGCGGTACAAGGGCATTCATCAGCAGGATGGCAAAAGTAACGCCTTCCGGGTAACCGCCGTACAGGCGGACCAGCATGGTCATTACACCGCATCCCAGGCCGAAGATAAGCTGGCCGCGGGGAGTAACAGGTGACGTAACCATATCTGTAGCCATAAAAAGTGCACCCAGCAAGACACCGCCGGCCAGCACATGGAAAAGCCCCGTGGCAAGTGAAAAACCTCCGTCCAACAGGCTGCCCATGACAAAAACCGCAGCAATGTAGGTGCCGGGGATGCGCCGGGTGATAAGGCCCTTGTAGAAGAGCCACACCGCTCCAAGGAGCAGCGCAAAAGCACTGGTTTCACCCAGGGAACCGGGGACGGCGCCCACAAACAGATTTAACAATCCTGGATTTGCTGCACCGGCCAGGGGTGTGGCTGTTGCAGTCAGCTCCACCGGGCTTAACCAGCTTGTCATATGGCCCGCCCAGGAGACAAGCAGGACTGCACGCCCTACCAAAGCCGGATTAAAAATATTGTTGCCGATGCCGCCGAATATCTGTTTACCTATCACAATGGCAACCACGCTGCCGATAACGCACAGCCACCAGGGCGGGCTGGGGGGCAGGGTCAGGGCGAGAAGGAGGCCGGTTACAGCCGCACTGCCGTCGCCAAAAATATTTTTGTTGCGGAGAATAACAGCTTCGGTCAGCATGGCGGCCACAGTACAGATAATCATGGTAATCAGTGCCGGAGTACCGAAAAAGATTATGGCAGCCAACGCAGCCGGGAATAATGCTACCAGCACGTCGCTCATCACACTTTTAATGCTTTCAGGCGATTTGATGTGTGGTGAGGACGAAACAATCAATTTGTTTTCCATCTGATAATCCCTCCTTTACCGTTGCGCTTTATTTCGCAGCTGCCGCGCGGCGTTTGGCGGCAATTTCTCCTTTGGCCATACGGATCCATTGTGTCAGCGGCCGTTTGGCCGGGCAGATATAGGAGCAGCAGCCGCACTCTATGCAGTCCATGGCGTTGTAAGATTCCGCCCTGTCATACAGGCCCTGTTCGACAGAACTGCCGATAAAAAGCGGCATAATACTTACGGGACAGACGTCAACACATTTGGCGCATTTGATGCAGGGGCGGATTTCTTCTACGGTCACTTCTTTATCAGTCAGGCAAAGAATGCCGGATGTCCCTTTGGTCACAGGCAGGTTATCAACTCCGGGCTGGGCCAGGCCCATCATGGGACCGCCAAGGATCACTTTCCGTATGTTTTCGGTAAACCCGCCACACTGCTCCACCACTTCGGCTATGGGTGTACCGACACGCACCAGCATATTCTGCGGTTCCTTAATACCGGAGCCGGTAATTGTGACAATACGCTCAATCAAAGGCAAATTTTTGCGCACCGCATCGGCAATGGCTATACACGTGCCCGCGTTTTGCACCAGGCAGCCCACTGCCGCCGGCAGGCCGCCGGAAGGAACTTCCCTGCCGGTAAGCACTTTAATTAATTGTTTTTCCGCACCCTGCGGGTATTTTGTCTGCAGGGCCACAACCTCAATGTCTTTTTCTCCTGCAACCGCTTTTTGCATAACTTCAATGGCGTCAGGCTTGTTGTCTTCTATGCCGATGAAGCCTTTCGGTGCGTCCACGATTTTCATGGCCAGCTTCAGGCCGCACACAATATCTTCCGGGCGTTCCAGCATGGCCCGGTGGTCGGCAGTGAGATACGGCTCACATTCAGCTGCATTAACCAGCACATAATCAATTTTCTGGTCTGCCGGCGGAGACAGTTTTACATGGGTCGGAAATGTTGCCCCGCCCATGCCGACAATGCCGGCTTCACGGACAATTTTTTTCAGTTCATCGGGTGTCAGGTTCTCCCAGTCGGGGTTGGGCCGGACCGATTCATGCCAGGTATCCTGATTGTCGTTCTCAATAAAAACCGCGTCCACAGGACGCCCCAGGGCTGAATCGCACTGTGCAATTTTTACCACCTTTCCGGAAACACTGGCGTGTACCGGTGCTGAAACAAAACCTTTGCTGTCACCGATTTTCTGCCCCACTTTTACTTCGTCACCGACGGCAACCAGCGGCTCGCATGGTGCACCGATATGCTGTGACAGCGGGATGATTGCCACAGCAGGGGGTTTGGCGGGGACGACGGGCTTTTTCTCCGTAGCACTTTTATGGTGCCCGGGATGGACGCCTCCTTTAAACGTCTTTAAGCTCATACGCTGTACTCACCCCTTCAGAGTAATTATAAGATTTCATTATAATTGCCTAACCCTAAAGAAATTCTAGATGTGATTGACAAATCCTGCACTTGTTCCGGCAATTTTGTACATTTAATTATTAGCTTGTGTGGAATAATCAGGTTATTGTGTCACTGCATGCCGCCACGGTTGTCCTTATCAGCCTGTGGAAACAGAAGTTTCAGTGTTTCCCTGGCCTCACTGACTGTGTAGAGCGAACCGCAGATACAAAGCGCCTCCTCCGGCCGTGTCTGCGCCACTGCCGCTCTCACGGCCACATCAACATCAGGCACCACTTCCACAGGCACCTCCCCGGCATAACGCCCGGCCATTTCCGCCACCAGATGCGGATCGGCCGCCCTGGGGTTGTGCGGTGTGGTAATAATTACACCGGCAGTTGCCAGGGGGATCAGCAGACTCAGGATTTCATCCACTGCTTTGTCCGCCAGGATACCGGTAACCAGGCGCAGCCTGCG